>JAUWHT010000140.1 GCA_030605745.1 Pirellulales bacterium
CGATGCGAGTCCCCTCCCCCTCCGGGAGAGGGTTAGGGTGAGGGTTATTCGGCAAGAAACCCCCGCTATTTGCGGTGTGATCCATGCCGCCCTCACCCTCTGCCCCTCTCCCAAAGGGAGATTTAAAACACGTTCTTAGACGTATTCAACAGTGGCGGGCGGCTTCGGCGTGAGGTCGTACAGGCACCGATTCACGCCCTCGATCGCCGTGATCCGCTCGCAGATCCGGTGAAGCTTCTCCCAGGGCAGTTCGACTGCCGTGGCCGTTCGCGCGTCAACGCTGTCGATGCAGCGGACGACGACGATCTGGCCGAACTCCCGCCGGTCGTTGCGAATCCCGGTCGCCTTGTCCGTAAGCAGCACTGCCAGGTACTGGAACGCCCCGCTGTCGGCAAGCTCCTCCTCGACGATGGTGGTTGCCGCGCGCACGGTGTCGAGCCGTTGCCGGGTGACTTCTCCCACGATCCGCGTGGCCAGCGCCGGGCCAGGAAAAGGAATTCTCTCGGCCAGCTTCGCCGGGAACCCAAGCACTTTGGCCACTTCTCTGACTCCGTCCTTGCGCAGCGCTGCCAGCGGCTCCAGCACCCAGTAACCCAACTCCCGCTCCGGGTCGATACCAAGCTGGGTAAGGATATTGTGTTGGCGTTTGATGCCGGCCACCGTCTCTTCGATGTCCGTGAGGATCGTGCCGTGCAGCAAGTATTTTGCACCGGTCTTTTGGACAAGATCGCCGAATACCTTGCGATAGAAGGTGTTCGTGACGGCGTTGCGCTTCTGCTCGGGATCGGTCAAACCGGCAAGCGCGTCGAGGAATTCGGCCCGGGCGTCAACGCACTCTACAGGGATAGACATTTCGGCAAAGATTTTGCAGACTCGTTCGGGCTCACCCTCACGCATCAGCGCGTTGTCGACGAAAACCGTCTTTAGCCTGTCTCCCAGGGCGCGATGGCCCAGGACCGTGACGACCGAGCTGTCCACCCCCCCGCTAAGCGCGTTGATTGCAAGGTCATCACCTACCGATTCCCTGATTTCAGCGATTTTTTCGTCGGCAAACGCCCGATAGTCCATACTACTCCTTCCTATTCATGCCCCAGCCATTGGGGGGCGAATGATTCTCGAGCCCCTTTGACACAGCTTTCTCTACGTCGGCCAGCGAGTCTCATTCGCTGTCGTGCCCGGGTACCTTAGCCGATTCCCGACAGGTGGTCAATTCCACTGGGTAACCGTTCACGGGAAAAATGGGTAGTCAGGACGGTTTTGCGTTCGTCTCCGTTACAGAGGGCACAACGCCAGACTTTTCCCACGATACACAAGGGCTAATGCTACTCCTTAACTGCTAAGCCGAACAATCCAGTCCACGATCTTCGCGCGTAGCGCATCGAGGTCGCCGGTGATGTCCATTGTCTTCACCCATTTCTCCGCTTCCGTGGCGAGCTGCCGCTTCGCTTGGTCGGATTTCGCTCGTTTGATCATTTTCAGAAGCGTGGTGATGTATCGCACGTCGTCCACGCCCTCGCGGAAGCCTTCCCATTGGATGGTCGGAATAACGTCGTCTATGGTGGAGTAGACCATGTTGTGGTCGCGCCAGCGGTCGTCGAAGTCGTCCCAAGGGTCGCCGCCCACGCTCTGGTAACCCATGTTCATGGCGCCGTCGTAGCCGGCCTTCCAGAGCAGCAGGCCGTAGTTGCGTCGGTACGTCTCGGGTTGCTCCATACCGCATTGAGGGTTGGCGTAGTTGAAGATGCGATGGCCAACGCTGTGCCACTTCTTGGCTTCACTGGGAACCGGAGGTCCCGCGCAGTTGGCCAAGTCGAGCAGGTCACCGACGAGTTCGAAAGTTCCCACGTGGCAAGCGATAAACACCTTCGCACCGGCCTCGTGCACGGCTCTGAACGCCTGACGCTCAGCCTTCAGCCGTTCGCCTTTCGCTTCGTCAATGCCGTAGATGTAGAGTTCTTTGATCCCGTGCTTGTGGACTTGTGCAAGGGCGCCACGAACGCGTTGCTGTAGAGCTGCAATGCCCTGGGGAGACTGCGGCGCACCTGTTCCAATGCCGTGGAAATAGAGCGGGTCAACGGCAATCCCCGCTTGCTTCCGCAATTCGATGACGCGGTCGAGCAGCTCGCCGACCGACTGATAGCACGTCGGATGCGTGATGCCGTGGGCCTTCAAGTCGACCATCTCTGCGAGGTATTGGCGCTGGTTCTTACACGGGGAGTTACCCCTTGGAGGCAGGAGCTGAGTTTCGGCCCGCAGGTCGTCTGAGAGAAGACCCGTGTAGTAGATGCTGTACTGAAGCACCGAAGGCTCCAGGTGGAACGGAAGCACTTCTATGGTCAGTGGAAGCTGTATTGCCGCCGTAGTAGCGGTACTCAGGCGGATCGTGCCGCGATACGTTCCAGGCTGCGCGTTTTCCGGCACGTGGACCGTCACCCAGAACTGCTGTGTTGTCGCCGCAGGAATGGTGACGGGCTGTAGCTGGCGCGCGTCGCGGGGCGTTTGGGGGTTTCTCAGCATATTGCGTTTTCTCTGGTTCTCCACTCGCACGAGGTCGGGGTCCTTGAGCAAGAGTTCGGGCGTGAGCGTCGGATGCCGCGTATCACCAACCCCTACACCCGCTTGCCACCAACATTTCACGATGCGGATATTGATTTCGGAAGCCGGGATCGTCACTTCACCGCATCTGGCTTCGGTGGGCTCCGCTTTGACTTCGCGCAGTCCCTTAGGCGCGTAAACTGCAAAACTCACCGGCTCATATTCGCCGGGGCACGCGGACAGCGAAAGCTCGGTTCCGATAGTGCCAGGCACGGGAAATCTCTGGGGCAGTACGTTCTCGTTGCTGATGGGGTCAACGAGCCAAACCACGTAAGGAAGATCAGAGTGAGCGCCAGCGTAGGACGTAAACGCCCGCCAGGAGGCACAACCCTTGCGAAGGAGTGCGACCGAGCGGCGCGCCGAGCGAAGGGTAGCCGGCTTGGGCGAGGTCTGCAATTCTGCAAGCGCCGCTTGTAACAGCGAGCGCATCTGCCGGCAGTGCTCGCGCAGCCTGTCGTAACAGTCTCTAAGCGCCGGCGATGCGCCGGGCAGCGAAAGCGCCGCCAAGTCGCGAGTCTCGACGCTCAACTTGTCAAATTGTCTGCTCAGGTGCGCCGCTGCCTCAAGTATCAGCGCACGCCGCTCGCTCTCTATCTCAGCGATGCGAGCCTTCAGCCTTTCCCGATAGCCGTCAGGAAGTGCAGCCTCCACCTGGATGTCGTCAATGTAGACAACGGTTCTGCGCTGTTTGTCCGGCTTGAGGAACAGGACGACGGCCTGGAGGTAAATCGTGTCGTCGGCTTCCGGCGTCGGGACGGACTTCAGCGGTATGATTCCACTGTGGGTTTCAGCCCATGCTCTGGCCATGCCGGGTGTGGCGAACGCGGCGGGGCCGGATTTCCACACCGTCCATCCGTTTTGCAGTTCGCCTGCTTTTTCCCCATGCGCGCCGCCCCCGCTGGTCGGTCCCACAGGCATCGCATACGCGTGCCCGAGCTCGGCGTCGCCCCGCTCCACGTACAGCTTGCCGCGGACAACGGGATTGCCGTAGTAAGGAATCATCAGCGGGGCAGACCACCAGTAGTTACGGGTGCAATCGGTCCAAGTCACGTCGATCTTGAACGATCGCTTACCGCCGGCCGCACGCTCTTCAGTCGGCCCGGCGAAATTGACCTTGTACGGGCCGTTGCTGGTCCAAAAGCGCATCTTGCCGTCGCCCTCGAAACCCTCGCTGAAGGCCACCTTGCGTTGGGGCTCTTCTGCCGCAGTGCTTCCCGATTGTAAAGCCAAAGCAATCAAAACGCTCAACACCATGGTAACGGCAGCAATTACTCTGCTCGCCATGTGAGTTTTCTCCTTTTTGTCCTATCCTGAGGGTGATTCGAGATTATGGTTATCCCCTCGACTCCAGTGACCACTACATGTAGTACCAAGCAGTTCAGTATGCCCCACACAAGCCGCCCTCAAACGTGGATTGAGATCTTTGGGCTTCTGGCCGCGTAGAGCGTGCCCAGAAGGCCGCGCAAAGCTGCCATTGGGTAGCCGGTCCCCTTGAGCCATCCGCGTCATTAGCGTCAGCAGGAAGCAACGTACTCGCAGATTGCGACTTGTTCGCCAACCACAAGATATGGTGGTTACTGGAGTCAAGGGGATAACCATATCGAACTATGACAAGTTCGACAT
>JAUWHT010000286.1 GCA_030605745.1 Pirellulales bacterium
CTTGCCATTGTCGGTCCATCAAATCACTGGCATAATGCCTCGTGCGTTTCATGCTACGGCTCCTTCCTTCGGTTGGCCCCAAAGGTAGGGAGTCGTAGCAGATTTTCACTATTCAGGCAATTTCAAAACACGTTCTAAGAAAGTCCGTCGCACATTCCGCCTTACTCCAGATCACGGAATTAGTGACAAAGATTTCTACGGTGACTAGAAGCACCTGGGTATTCCGGGGACACAATACTAATTTTCATTGGTTCGGGGACGGCCGGGCTTTTGGGGGCGTAGCTTGCGGCCGACGATTTTATCGAGCTTGTCGATGAATCGCTGCCCGCCGAGCGGGCGGCCCGTTCGCTGGTGAGGACGAAGCAACTCCCGTTCTTTTTCGTCCGCCGGATCGGAAACGAACTGTCGTTCCCGAAGAACGTCTCCTGAAGACGATTCCCGCGCTGCGTGATATGGTGCGGGTAGCCTGGAACCACTACTCTCGCCAGTCTTGCCATACCCCCATTATGCCGACAACCCAAAAGGCGTCAAGAGAAATCAGTATTGTGCCCCGGAATTCCAGGACAAGTTACGAGGTTTCTCTGCGGCCAGCAATATGGGGGGGTTAGTTCGCGGTCCAGTAGCTTTTCCAATGATCGCCGTAGGCAAGGCAGCACAACACGGCCACGGAAAACGACTTGACTAGCGGCCCTATTATACGTATAGTGTACATATGAGTGACATCCGTTTCGAGTGGGACGAGAAGAAGAGCCGGGAGAACAAGCGAAAACACAAGGTCTCCTTTGAGGAAGCCAAGACAGTCTTTCTCGATGAGAACGCCATTCGCTACTTTGACCCCGATCATTCCGATGATGAAGACCGTTTTCTGATGCTTGGCATGAGCTTCACGCTTCGCGTCCTCGTCGTGTGCCATTGTTACCGTTCTGATGACTCGGTCATCCGAATCATATCAGCGCGCAAAGCAAACAAACGAGAACAAGCAGATTACTGGAGTTAAGTCATGAGAAAGCATTACGATTTTGGGAAGATGAAGGGAGAGAAAAATCCGTATATCAAACAACTCAAACAGCCGATCACGATCCGGTTGGACAAGAGCACTGTTGCGTATTTCAAGGCTTTGGCAACGGAGCTCGGCATGCCGTATCAGAACCTGATCAACCTCTACCTCAGAGATTGTGCCCTCCATCACAAGAAGCTCCAATTGAAGTGGGCATCCTGATCAGGCCGAATCATTGCTTCCAGGCGACGGCTGGAAGCCGCGCCTGATTCGCAACGTTACCGGAATTCCTAGAGCGTGCCGGCTAGTTCGGCCTTCTTGCGCTGGGCGATTATTTCTTCGGCCAGGTTGGGTGGGAGACGCTGGTAGCGGGCGAATTCCATGGTGAAGGTGCCTTGGCCTTGGGTCATGCTGCGCAGATCGGTCGAGTAGCCAAACGTCTCGGCCAGGGGAACTTCGCCTTCGATTCGAGCGACGGGGCCGAGTATTTCAGTGCCGGTGACCATACCGCGACGGGCGGTGAGGTTGCCGACAACCGTGCCCTGAAAATGGCTGGGGCACTCGATCTCGATTTTCATGGCCGGCTCCAACAGCACCGGTTTGGTCTTGGGGAACGTCTCGCGCATGGCCGTCATCGCGCAGATCGAAAACGCCATCTCGGAGCTGTCGACCTCGTGGAATGAACCGTCGTCCAGGGTGACCTGCAAACCGACGACTGGATAGCCAGCCACCGGGCCTTTGACGATCCCACGGCGGAACCCCTTCTCGACGGCCGGGATGTACTCCTTGGGAATCCGGCCGCCGGTCACGTTATCTTCGAAAAGGAACGTCTCGTCGGCATCCTCCGAGAGGATGCCCAGCGTGCCGATGATGTGGGCGTACTGGCCGGAACCGCCGGTCTGCTTGCGGTGCCGCACGTTGAACTTGGCCGGCCGAGTGGGCGCCTCGCGATAGTTGACCTTCGGGCGTCCGACTTCAACCCGGACGCCGAACTCGCGACGCATTCGCTGCACGTAAATTCCCAGGTGCAATTCCCCCATCCCGGCGATGAGCGTTTCGCCCGTTTCCGGGTCGTTGGTCACTCGGAACGTGGGGTCTTCGCGGCGGAATCTTGATAGGGCCTTGGCCAGCCGGTCCGACCCGTCGCGGGCCGCCGGAGCAATGGCCATGTTGATAACCGGTTCCGGCACGTAGATGCTTTGCAGCGTGCAGTAGGGATACTCCGAGGCGAACGTATCGCCACTGACACAATCGATACCCAGCACGGCTACGATGTCGCCGGCCATTGTCTCGTCGATGTCTTCGCGCTGGTCGGCGTGCATTCGCACGATCCGGCTGATCCGCTCTTTGCGACCGGTCCGCTGGTTGAAGTACGTGCCGCCCTTGACCAGTCGGCCCTGATAAATCCGCATGAAGGTCAACGCCCCGTAAGGGTCTTCGGCAATCTTGAACGCCATGGCCACCGTCGGTTCATCCGGATCGGGATGCAGCAAGAACTTCTGCTGCGTGCCGTGCGAGAAGGCGGTCGCCCGGGCATCGAGCGGCGAGGGCAAATATCGTACCACGGCATCCAACAACGGCTGCACTCCCTTGTTGCGAAAAGCCGAAGTGAGGAAGACGGGCGTGAACTTCAGTTGACGCACCGCCTTGGCGGCCACTTTGTGGATAAGCGACTCGGAAACCTCATCTTCCTCCTCGAGGAAAACCTTCATCAACTCGTCGCTGTACATCGACAGCGATTCGAGCATGTGATGTCGCGCCTCGTGAGCCTCGGCGGAGAGTTCGGCTGGAATCGGCTCGGTGCGGACCCGTTCGCCATTGGGACCGTCAAAATACAGGGCCCTTTGCGAGACGAGGTCAACCACTCCCCGGAAGTCGGCCTCGTAACCGATGGGAATCTGCATCATCACGGCATCGCAGCCGAGCTTTTCACGCAACTGCTCGGTCACGCCATGCGGATCGGCGCCCGTGCGGTCCATCTTGTTGACCAGCGCCAGCCGAGGTACGCGGTATCGCTTCATTTGGCGATCGATCGTTAGCGACTGGGCCTGGACACCGCCCACGGCACACAGCATCAGTACGGCCCCGTCAATCACGCGGAGGCTCCGTTCCACTTCGACGGTGAAGTCGACGTGGCCGGGTGTGTCGATCAGGTTGATGGTCGCTTCGTTCCAGTCGACAGAAGTGGCGGCGCTGGTTATGGTAATCCCCCGCTCACGTTCCAGGTCCATGTGATCCATGGTGGCGCCTTCGCCATGGACCTCCCGCAGCCGGTGGACGCGTCCGGCATAGAACAGAATCCGCTCGCTAAGCGTTGTCTTGCCCGAGTCGATATGGGCCGAAATCCCGATGTTCCGTAGGTTGGCTAAGTTCATTGTTACAAATGTTCAAGTGGAGGCGGCGGGAATCGAACCCGCGTCCCGCGACATTTCCATGCAAGCTTCTACGTGCGTAGTCGGATGATTTGAGATTTCGCCCTCCCGGCCGCCAACCGACTGGCTGCCGGGCCGGCTAGTTGGGAACTTGTTTAATCCTGGACGTGCCCAACGTGATCCGGGACGATCCGAAATTGGCGGCCGGCAGTCGGGCCTCTTCGGCGAAAGCCCTCAGCCGGGACTACCTATCTCTAGGCAGCCAGCACGAGATTATTCTCGGCAATTAAAGTTGATGGTCAGCTTTTAACGTGGCCTGCTGACCAACCACGACACGCCACTTACACTTCAACTGCCCGGTCGAATCCAGTTCGCCCCCTTTCTTTTTTCGCAAAATTTCAGACGAAAACTCCATTTACGCAATATCCTGAAGAGCGTTCACGAACTCTTTGCCAGACAGTGGTCTGGGCAACGGCTTTCCATCTTGCCGATAGAGCTCTACAGTCTCTTCTATAATTTTGCACAACTCATCGAACACTTCGCGCTCGTTGTCCCCATGGCAGCCCCCGTAGAACAACTCGGGGCAACTGCCAATGAAACACCCGTCTTCCTCGGACCATTCGACAAGCTTCGCATATCTGGGCCCTTCAGTCATTACTCACCCAACCTGTATTATATCGCCAAGCACCGGATAAGTCCATCGGGCAAACCGCAAAAAAGCTACGTTTCCCAGATTCGCTCCCCGCAGAGGTATTTGTGGTTCAGGTAGGTTGTTCGCTCACAGAATCCTCTGCAGACCTTGCCGCGTGATTTCACAATCACGAAGGATCTGTGACAAGAGCCCTCGCCCGACGGTCTCGCCTCGGTGCACAGGCACGACGGTGCAGCGACCATCTGAGTGGCGCAGGAAATGATGGCTGCCCTTCACGCGAATGACCTCGAAGCCGAGTTTCCGGAGGGCCTTGATAAGGTTTGAGCCAGTGACGGATGAGAATGTGCTCACGTGGATACCGCCACACGCTGGACTCCAACAAACTCGTTCGACACGGGTTCCTCGACATCGAGACAGAGTTGGATGGCTTCCCTTACTCTCCTCATCAAGGCGTCCAAAGACTTGGCTTGTGTATGACACACCCTGAGGGCGGGTACGGATGCGACGAAATATCCATCTTCGTCTTTCTCAATCACAACATTGAATTCTCTTGTCATGGGTCTACGTCAATCTGCCTCCCCTTCGCGGATCTCCAGCATAGCCTGCTCAAATGGGAGTGGCTCGGAACACTCGCGTTTCGCTTCGTCGTAGGCACGTGTATCGTCCAACTCCTCCAGGGCCTCCACAATCTGCTCCCACTCGGCCACAGGCACAACCACAGCCTTCCTGTGGCCTTGCTCGTCAACAAGATACTCTTCGTGAACCTTCATGATATTCTCAAGCCCAGTGATGATCTTATATTATATCGTCCAGCACCGGCTAAGTCCATCGGGTGAATTGGGTTGCTGCCGGGGGAAGTCGCCCTTACAATGCCGTCTTCTCGCATGACCAATCGTTTGACCAATGTCGCTGTGTTGGGTTCGACCGGGAGCATCGGTCGCAGCACGCTGGAGGTGATTGCCGCTTTGGAGGGCCGGTTGCGGGCGGTGGCCCTGTCGGCACATACCAGCACCGAACTGCTTGCCCAGCAGGCCCGGGCATTCCAGCCCCGGCAGATTGTGGTCACCGACCCGGCGGCGGCCGAGCGGCACGATTGGTCGGACCTGCCCGCGGGAGTCGAACTGCTCGTCGGCCCGGAGGCGGTTGCCCAGGTGGTCACCGAGGAGGAGGTCAACGTGGTCGTCTCGGCAATCGTCGGCAGTGCGGGTCTGCAAGGGACCTGGGCCGCGCTGGAAGCCGGGAAGACAGTCGCCTTGGCCAACAAGGAGAGCCTCGTAGTGGGGGGGCCGCTGGTCACCCAATTGGCCAGGGAAAGGCAGGCACGCCTGCTGCCGGTCGACAGCGAGCACAGCGCGATCTTCCAGGCGCTTCGGGCAGGCCGTCGGGAGGAGGTAGCCCGGGTGGTACTCACCGCCAGCGGGGGGCCCTTTCGGACCTACAGCAGCCGGCAATTGGCCCAAGTCTCGGTGGCCGACGCCCTGGCCCATCCCACCTGGGACATGGGCCCGAAGATCACCGTCGATTCGGCCACCATGATGAACAAGGCCCTGGAGATCATCGAGGCCCAATGGCTGTTCGATCTGGCCCCCGAGCAGATCGGCGTAATGATTCATCCGCAGTCGATTGTACATTCGATGGTAGAATACAGGGATGGTTCGGTGATTGCACAACTTGGCCCACCCGACATGAGACTGCCGATCCAGTACGCTTTGTGCTGGCCGGATCGTCAGGAGGGGGTGGCGGCGAAGCTGGATTGGAGCCGGTCGATGGAGCTACAGTTTGAGCCGCCCGACTTCGAGCGGTTCGGGGCATTGGAGCTTGGACTGGAGGTGGCGCGGGCCGGAGGGACCGCCGGGGCGGTCATCAATGGGGCCAACGAGGCAGCCGTGGCAGCCTTCCTCGACGGCCGGATCCGATTCACCCAAATCGTGCCCACCTGCCGAAGCGTGCTGGAAAACCATAACTTCGATCCCAACCTAACACTTGAACAGCTTCTCGAGTTGGACCGTTGGGCTCGTCACGAGGTACTTAAAATTCACTGTAAATGCTAGCGTCCGGGAAACGTAATACGCCTTGGAAATAGGGAGCTCGGGGCTCGGGATTCGGGGCTGGAGGTTGGAAATAGGGGGCTCGGGGCTCGGGACTGGAGGATTGCATTCAATACGCCGAGCCCCGAGTCCCTAGCCCCTAGTCCCTACGGTTGCTTACAGCTTGAGGAGATACTGCATTGAGTTGGCTGGACTTATCTTTGTGGATCACCGTGCTAAAGGTCGCCGTGGGCCTGGGGCTTGTGATCTTCGTGCACGAGTTGGGGCACTTCGCCGTGGCCAAGCTATGCGGGGTGAAGTGCGAGAAATTCTATCTGGGCTTCGACATCGCCGGATTAAAGCTGTGCAAATTCACCTGGGGCGAGACCGAGTACGGCATCGGCATCCTGCCGCTGGGTGGGTACGTCAAAATGCTCGGCCAGGAGGACAACCCCGCCCGGCTGAAAGAAGAAATCGAGCGGGCCAAGCAGTCCGGCGAAGCCGTCGTCGAGGACGCCAAAGCCGCACTGTTCGATCCCCGCAGTTACCTGGCCCAAAGCGTACCCAAGCGGATGGCCATCATATCGGCGGGCGTGGTGATGAACCTGATCTTTGCGTTTCTGGTCGCCTGCATCGCCTTTGGGATGGGGGTCAAGCGGATGGCGTGCGGGGTGGGGCAGATAATGCCCGGCGAGGCCGCCTGGCAGGCCAATCTCAAGGTGGGCGACCAGATCATCGAGATCGACGGCGAGAAGACCGAGAAGTTCCGCGACATGCAAGAGGCCATCTCCTTGGGCGACAACCTTCAGCATGGCAAGACGATCGTGGTGCGCCGGCCGGGCGTCGAAAAACTGCTGTCATTCACCGTCATGCCCAACAGCAGCGGCCTGCTGCCGAAAATCGGTATCGCAAACCCGCAAACCACCACCATCTCAACCAGAAAGCTGGTGACTGTTCCCGGTTCGGCCGCGGCGAAATGCAAGCCGCCGCTGGAGTTCGGCGACCGGGTCGTCAAAATCGACGACGTGCCGATCGAAAGCTACGCCCAACTGCACGCTTACTTGGCCCTGCATCCGGAAAAGACGCTTGCGGTCACAGTCGAGCGAACCGTCGGCGCCAAGCATGAGGGGGCCCACGGCACCAGGCAGCTTACCATAGACGTAGCCCCAAACCCGACGCGCCGGCTTGGCTTGGTGATGGAGATGGGTGAGGTGAGTGCGGTCCAGGCCCAGTCGCCGGCGGCAGCGGCCGGAATCCGCCCCGGCGATAGGATCGTCAACATCGACGGCAAACTGCCCGGTGATCCGATGACCTTGCCGGAGCGGCTCCGCAGCCGTGCCGGCCAAACGATCACCCTGACAATCGAGCGGGAAGGCGAGAAGCAACCGATCCGGGTCGAGGTGCCCCTGCGTCGGGCCGATTGGTACGAGACGCCGATGGAGGCCGGCAACCCGATGACCACACCCGCGCTGGGAATCGCCTACCACGTGCTCAGCCGCGTCCACGCGACCATCGAAGGTAGTCCCGCTGCCCGGCACGGCCTGCGGACCGGCGACATCATCGTCGAGGCCAGTATCATCCCACCCGACAAACACACTTGCCCCAAACCGCCATTCCCGCAAAAAGAACTGACCCTGCGGTTCGACAAGGAACATCGCAACTGGCCGGCACTTATCTACACGCTTCAGGAAACGCTGCCGGGCACCATGGTTCAACTTGAGTGGCTCAGGCAGAAGAAAGAACATTCGGCCACACTCCAACCGGTCGATTCCGCCGATTGGTTCAACCCGGACCGCGGATTGCTCTTCGAGCCGATGTACTTTTACCAAACGGCCGGCTCGTTTTCCGAAGCCATCAAGTTGGGAGCCAGGGAAACAATCAACGCGACTCTGCTGGTCTATCGGTTCCTGCATAAGCTCGGCACGCAGGTTTCGCCCAGGGCGTTGGGTGGCCCGGTGGCCATTTTTGTCGTGGCCAAGCACGCCGCCGAGCAAAGCACTGCCAAGTTGTTGATCTTCCTGACGCTCTTAAGCGCGAACCTGGCGGTGATCAACTTCCTGCCCATCCCACTGTTGGACGGCGGACACATGGTCCTGTTGGCCTGGGAAGGCATCCGCGGCAAACCGGCCGACCAACGCATCCAGGTGGTGCTGACCTACATCGGGTTGTTCTTCATTCTGGGGCTGATGGCCTGGGTGATCGGACTAGACATCGGGCTGATCTCGCGGCATTAGGGCCCGCGCACAAATAACTTGTACGAATTCCACCAAGAGTGGCACGTCCCTGAGCGCAGCGAAGGGCGTGTTTGGGGCACCTTGCCACGCCCTTCGTTCCTCAGAACGTGTTTTGAAATTACCGATGCGAGTCCCCTCCCCCTCCGGGAGAGGGTTAGGGTGAGGGTTATTCGGCAAGAAACCCCCGCTATTTGCGGTGTGATCCATGCCGACCTCACCCTCTGCCCCTCTCCCAAAGGGAGATTTAAAACACGTTCTCAGGGCGTGCCACCAAGTGGTCGCGCCAATACGAAATTGACACCAACCCCACGGAACGTTAGGCTGGAGTTGTAGGAACAGAGTTCTTCTGATGGCTACCAAAAAGAAAAAAACTGACTACACCGAAATCCTCATCCGCCAGGGGATCATCAGCCCCGAGCAGTTGGCCGAGGCCCGCCAGATGGCCGAAGAGTCGGGGATGAAGGTCCCCGATGCGCTCACCCGGCTCGGATATGCCACCGGCGAGGACGTGATCCGTGCGGTAGCCGAGCAGCACGGCTGCGACTACGTCAACCTCAGCGAAGTCGTCATCCCGCCGGCGGTCGTCGAACTGGTCCCCGAGTCGGTCGCACGAGAGAACGCCGTTCTCCCACTGGCCGAGGGGGACGGCCAATTGACGGTGATCGTCAGCGACCCGCTGGACTTCGAGACCATCGACAAGCTGCGTTTCATCCTCAATCGCCGGATCGAAATCGCCCTAGCCCCCCGAGAGAGCATCCTCGAGGCGATCAACCGCCACTACGGCCAGACGGTTGGTGAGAGTGCCGACTCGATGCTCCAGGAATTTACCGACACGGCGATCGACTTCACCGAGACGGAGGACGAAGCGGCGGCCGGCGAGGAGGAGATTGACGAAACCAGCGCCCCGATCGTCCGCCTGGTCCAGTTGATGATTACCGAGGCGGTGCAGCTTCGGGCGTCCGACATCCACATCGAGCCGTTCGAGGACCGGATTCGCGTGCGGTACCGGATCGACGGGATACTGATGGAGCGGGACAGCCCGCCCCGACGACTGCTGGGGGCCCTGCTCTCGCGGGTGAAAATCCTGGCCAGACTCGACATCGCCGAGCGGCGACGGACCCAGGACGGCCGGATCAAGGTCACCATCGGAGAAAAGGAACTCGATCTACGCGTCAGCGTCATCCCCACCAACCACGGCCAGTCGGTCGTGATGCGGATACTCGACAAGGACAACATTAAGGTCGGGCTGAGGGAGCTGGGTTTTTCGGAGGAGGACTTCAGGAAATTCACCGGTCTGATCAGGCGGCCAAACGGAATCATCCTGGTGACCGGCCCAACCGGCTCGGGCAAGACGACCTCGTTGTATGCCGCGCTGAACGATTTGAATACGCCGGACAAGAAGATTATTACGGCGGAGGATCCGGTCGAGTACTACCTTCCGGGGGTGAACCAGGTGGAGATTCGGCACGACATCGGGCTGGATTTTGCCCGGGTGATCCGCGCGATGTTGCGCCAGGCGCCGAATGTCATTTTGGTGGGTGAGATGCGGGACCTGGAGACGGCCCAAATGGGAATCCAGGCATCTCTGACTGGACACTTGGTTTTCAGTACACTACACACGAACGATGCGCCTGGTGCCGTTACACGTTTGATCGATATGGGAGTGCCACCATATCTCGTCGCCAGCAGTGTCGTCGCCATCATGGCCCAACGCCTCATCCGAGTCGTCTGTCAGAAATGTAAACAACCGTACACCCCAAGCGAGACCTTGCTGGAAACCGCCGGCATTACCCCCGAAATGGCGGCCGACGCCACATTCCTCCGCGGCCGCGGATGCGGCAACTGCCAGGGAAGCGGCTTCCGGGGCCGATTGGCCATCTTCGAACTGATGATCATGTCGTCGAAAATCCGCGAGCTGACCTTCAACGAGGTGCCCACCACGCAATTACGCCGGGCCGCCGTCGATGAAGGCATGAAAACGCTCTATTGGGACGGAATCGACAAGGTGCTACGCGGTGTCACTACCCTTGAAGAGGTGTGCCGAGTAGCCAAAAGGTCGGATGACGCCTGAGAAGGCTATCAGCTTTCGGGACTCGGGGCTCGGGGTTGTTGAAATGCAATCCTCCAGTCCCGAGCCCCGAGCCCCGAGCCCCGAAAGCTGATAGCTAAAATCGCTTGAAATTTTCGGAAAATCACGAATAATCGTAATGGCCCTTCGGGCACCAAGGATAACAGATAACGCACGTGGAAGGCGTCCAAAATGGGTAGCATTCTTATTGACAAACTGCTGCAGACGGTGGTCAACCGCAAGGCCAGCGATTTACACATCACCGTTGGTCAGCCCCCGGTGCTCCGAATCGACGGCCGGCTGAAGAAGCTGGAAACGAAGGTCCTCGAAGCGGAAGATACCACAGCGTTGATGAAGAGCATCGCCCCGGAGCGGTGCCAGCAGGAGCTGCAGGAGGTGGGCGGGGCAGACTTCGGATTTGCGTTTGGCGAGGTGGCCCGGTTCCGCGTCTCAATCTTCAAGCAACGCGGCAACGTGGCAATGGTGCTGCGGCAAATTCCCACCAAGCTAATGGACTTCAAGGAGTTGGGAACTCCTCCGGTCTTGGTGGAGTTGTGCAAGCGGCCGCGGGGGTTAATTCTGGTGACCGGGCCGACCGGCTGTGGTAAGACGACCACCTTGGCAGCGATGGTCGACTTCTTGAACGAGAACTTCGATTACCACATCATCACCATCGAAGACCCCATCGAGTTCTACCACCCGCATAAGAAGTCGATCGTCAACCAGCGGGAACTCGGGGTGGACGTTCCCAGTTTTGCCGAGGCGATTCGTCGCGGTTTGCGGCAGGACCCGGACGTGATCCTGGTCGGCGAGATGCGAGACTTGGCGACGATCGAGACAGCAATCACCGCGGCCGAAACCGGCCACATCGTCTTCGCGACTCTGCACACAACCGGCGCACAGGGAACTGTCAGTCGGATCATCGACGTCTTCCCGACCAGCCAGCAGGAGCAGATTCGCACACAATTGTCCACGGCCATCATCGGGATCGTCTCGCAGACCCTGTTGCCGAAGATCGGCGGCGGCCGGGTGGCAGCCTACGAGATGTTGGTGGTCACCCCGGCCACCGCAAACTTGATCCGAGAGAACAAGACATACCGGATCACTTCCACGATCCAGACGGGGCAAAAACTGGGAATGCAGTTACTGGACGATCACATGTTCCGCCTGTGGAAAGAGGGCCTGGTAGAAAAGAAAAACATACTCTTCAGGTCCAACAACCCAGAGGAGTTGGCCGCCAACATCGCCCGGGCCGAACGAGGCATGTTCGAGGACGAGGCCGAAGCCCGCGGCCGACTGGAGAGGGCAGGGTAAGACCGTTTAGCCGCCGGGCTTGCCCGGCGCGTTGGCTGGTATCAATACGCTCCCGCGCAACCGCGCCGGGCAAGCCCGGCGGCTAAACGACTATTGGAAAGGAACTCGATATGGCAATTCGACGCATCGGACAGATTCTGGTCGACTTGGGGTTCCTCGCCGAGGACAAGCTCAAGATGCTCTTAGACGAGCAGCAGCAACGGCCCGGCGAGATGCTCGGACAGATCGCCGTCAGCATGGACCTGATCACCGACGATCAGCTCGCACAGGGGCTGGCCGAGCAGATGGGCATGCAGGTGATCAACCTCTCCGACGTGGTCATCCCGCCAGAGGTACTCGGCCAGGTGACCGAGCCGATGGCCCGGCTTTACCGGATCATTCCGATCAGTTTCAAGGACGACGTGTTGACGATCGCGATGTGCGATCC
>JAUWHT010000369.1 GCA_030605745.1 Pirellulales bacterium
AGAACGCCGCCTATTACTACTCCACCTACAACGCGCCCGACGCAACGGACGTATCACCCAACCGCAAGGTGATGGTGCTCGGCGGCGGGCCGAACCGGATCGGCCAGGGGATCGAGTTTGATTACTGCTGTGTCCATGCGGCCTTCGCGCTGCGCGACGAAGGGGTCGAATCGATTATGGTCAACTGCAACCCGGAAACCGTCTCGACCGACTACGATACGTCCGACAAGCTGTACTTCGAACCGCTTACCGTGGAAGACGTGCTGAGCATTTACAAGAAAGAGCGGCCGGAGGGTGTGATCGTGCAGTTCGGCGGGCAGACACCGCTGAACATCGCTGCCGAACTGGCCGCCGCCGGTGTGAAGATCATTGGCACCTCGCCCGAGATGATCGAGCTGGCCGAGGACCGCGACCGGTTCCGCCAGATAATGCGGAAGCTGGGCATCCCCCAGCCGGAGTCGGGCATGGCCAGCAACCTCGACCAGGCGCTGGCTATTGCCAAGAAGATCGGTTATCCGCTGATGGTACGCCCGTCGTTTGTGCTGGGCGGCCGCGCGATGGAGGTCGTCCACGACGAGGCGATGCTGAAGCACTACGTGGCCGCTGCGGTCGACGTCTCGCCCGAGCGGCCAATACTGATCGACAAGTTCCTCGAGAACGCCATCGAGGTCGAAGCCGACGCGATTGCCGACGGCGAGGACGCCTTCGTACCGGCGGTTATGGAGCACATCGAGTTGGCCGGCGTGCACTCGGGTGATTCGGCCTGCGTGATTCCGCCGATTAGCATCCCACCCAGACACATCGACACCATTCACCAGTACAACCGAAAGATCGCCATCGAGCTGAACGTGGTGGGGCTGATGAACATCCAGTACGCAATCTACAAGGACACGGTGTACATTCTGGAGGCGAACCCGCGGGCCAGCCGTACGGTTCCGCTGGTCTCGAAGGTGTGCAACATTCCGATGGCCCGGCTGGCCACGCAGGTGATGCTGGGCAAGAAGCTCTCGGAGTTGGGTCTGGGCCGGAAGTCGATCCCGCACTTCGGCGTGAAGGAGGCGGTGTTCCCGTTCAACATGTACCACGAGGTGGACCCGATCCTTGGGCCGGAGATGCGTTCGACCGGCGAGGTGCTGGGCATGGCCAACTCGTTCGGCCTGGCCTTTTACAAGGCGCAGCAAGCGGCCGGGCCGCCGCTGCCGTTGGAGGGAACGGTGCTGATCACGGTGGCCGACCGTGACAAGCCGGCCGTGTTGGAGGTCGCCCGGCGGTTCGCCGACCTGGATTTCAAGATTCGAGCCACCGCAGGCACCCACGTCCTGCTTGCCGAGCACGGGATCGATAGCCAGCCGATCCTGAAGATGCGCGAGGGACGGCCGAACATCGGCGACGCGATCACGGACGGCGAGATCCAGCTTGTGATCAACACCCCCCGGGGCAAGGCCAGCAAGGCCGACGACGCCTACATCCGCAAGACGGCCATCAAATGCAAGGTCCCCTACGTAACCACGCTGTCCGCCGCAGTGGCCGCCGCCAAGGGCATCGCCGCTTTCCGCAAAGGACGCGGACAGGTCAAAAGCCTGCAAGACTACCACGCCGACATCAAATAGTCCTCTTGACCTGTGCTGACAATCTTTCTACAGTACTCAAACTGCAAACAGTCTACAAGAAGGGAGTGTAAGACATGAATCTACAAACCCCATGCGGGAACGATGCCTCGCAGACGAAGAACCGTTCGCGGAACGTAGCGCCCTACTCGGGCCTGTGTACGCGATGCCTTGACAGTTGTGCCGGCAACTGCGAGGTGTTCAAGTCGTCGCTGCGGGGGCGGGAGGTCATCTATCCGGGGCCGTTCGGCGAGTTAACCGCCGGCGCGGACAAGGAGTACCCGGTCGATTACTCGCATCTGAACATCATGGGCTACGCGCTGGGCGCAGAGGCCATCGACGAGGCGAATCCGGACAAGGCGATCTTCCCGGACGTCGACACGGCCACCGTTTACGGCCATACCCACCCGGTGCGAATGCGGATGCCCCTCTTCACCGGTGCCTTGGGCTCTACCGACGTCGCGCGGAAGCACTGGGACGGCCTGGCGGTCGGGGCGGCGATCAGCGGCATCTCGCTGGTGGTGGGCGAGAACGTCTGCGGCATCGACCCGGAACTGGAACGCGACAAGCACGGACGTGTTACCCGATCTCCAGAAATGGAGCGACGCATCAAGAAATACAAAGAGTGGAAAGACGAGTACGGCGACATCATCGTACAGATCAACGTCGAGGATACCCGGCTCGGCGTGGCCGAGTACGTGGTCGAGAAGTTGGGCATCGAGACAATTGAGCTGAAGTGGGGCCAGGGCGCCAAGTGCATCGGCGGCGAGATCAAGGTTTCCGATCTCGAGCGGGCGCTCGAGCTGCGCAAGCGCGGCTACATCGTAACACCGAACCCCGAGGACCCCGCCAGCCAGGCGGCCTTCAAGTCCGGCGCTATCAAGGAGTTCGAGCGCCATTCGCGCCTGGGCTTCATCGATCAGGAGGAATTCCTCCGCTCGGTCGAGTACTTGCGCCGCCAGGTCGGCGTTCGGCGCGTCTCGCTGAAGACCGGTGCGTACGGCCCGCGTGAACTGGCCATGGCGCTGAAGTGGTCGTCCCGTGCGCGGGTCGATCTGTTGACCATCGACGGCGCCGGCGGCGGCACCGGGATGAGCCCCTGGCGGATGATGCAGGAGTGGGGCATACCCACCTTCTACTTGCAAGCGATGGCCTACGACTTCGCCAAGAGACTTGCCACCCGCGGCGAATGGATTCCAAACCTGGCCATGGCCGGCGGCTTCTCCACCGAAGACCACATCTTCAAGGTGCTGGCCATGGGCTCGCCTTACGTCAAGGCCGTGTGCATGGGCCGGGCACTGATGATCCCCGGATTCGTGGGCGACAACATCGAGGGAGTGCTCCGCAACGGCAAGCAAACGAGTTGGAAAAAACTCCCGCCCACCGTCAGTGCCTTCGGCGAGAGGCCCGAACAGATATTCGCCACCTACGAAACGCTGGCCGAGAAATTCGGCAAGTCCAAAATGGAGAAGATGCCGCTGGGCGCTATCGCTATGTACACTTACGTGGACAAGCTACAGACGGGGCTCAGCCAGCTCATGGCCGGCGCCCGCAGCTTCCGCCTCGACACCCTCAGCCGCTCAGACGTGGTCTGCCTCACTGAGGAAGCCGCCAGAATCTCCGGCATCCCCTACATCATGGACGCCGGCATGGACGAGGCAGAGAAAATCCTCGGCGGCTAAACGACTATGGTTCTTACCGGCACGTTCCGCATTCGGAGGTATT
>JAUWHT010000401.1 GCA_030605745.1 Pirellulales bacterium
GTGTGGTGAACAAGTACTGTACAAGATGCGCGCACGGCGCGCAGAAGTTACAACGATAGACTCTAACCCAATCAAACAACTACTCTACTTAGCCGTTACACCAACCTGCGGAAAATCGGGCAAGCCCGGCGGCTAAACTAATTTTCCGGCCTTGCCACGCATTGCGTCGTTGGAACTCGGCTTCGACGGCCGCGCGAACGGCCGACTTGTCCAGGCACCAACTTGGCCCCACTAGGTACTCCGGCGGGGCGTCGCCGCTTAGGCGATCGATGACGCAACTCGGCGGGAGTTGTTCGAGGAAATCGACCACGTAGCCCACGTACTCGTCGAGTTCTACAAGCCGCACCTCGCCGCGGGCCACCATCCCGGCCAGGGGAGTATTGTGAACCGCGTACAGATTATGGAGTTTGACCGAGTCGATTTCAAGCCGGGCCAACTCACGGGCGGTGGCCAGCATATCGTCGCGCGATTCGCCTGGCAGGCCGAGTATGACGTGGACGCCGACTTCCAACCCCTGGCGGCGGCTCCGCTGCACCGCATCGAGGAAGGCCTCGTAGTGGTGGCCACGATTCATCCAATCCAGCGTCCGATCGTGGATCGTTTGCAGGCCGTACTCGATGGACACCCACGTTTGGCCGGCCAACTCGGAAAGCAGATCGAGCATGTCGTCCGGGACACAGTCGGGCCGGGTGCCGATGGCCAGACCGACCACCTTCGGATGTGCAATGGCCTGCCGGTACAGGGTCCGCAGCCGCCCGACGGGTGCGTAGGTGTTCGTTCCCGGCTGGAAGTAGGCTACGAACCGGTCAACGCGATAGCGGGCGCCCAGCCGCCGAATACCCTCCTCGAGTTGGGCGCTGATCGATGCGGAAACCGATCTGCGGCTGGGACTGAAGCTCGCCGGATCACAGAACACACATCCGCGAGTCCCCAGGCTGCCGTCGCGGTTGGGGCAGTCGAACCCCCCGTCCAGACTGACCTTCCACACCCGGGCGCCGAACCTCTTGCGGTAAAACAGGTTACGGCTGTAATACGGCAACCCGGCCGACCGAAAATCGGCCATCGGGCTGACCAGACAGGGAAACCTGGTTGACGACAATTTAACACTCGATTAAGCTTAAGGCTATCAGTTGTCAGCTATCAGTTGTCAGCTATTGGGTGAGGCCGTCCAAAAATGCGAGGTTGTAGGAGGCGACTCCAGTCGCCGATTAACGTCGCAGAGTCCGGTCGGCGACCGGAGGTCGCTTTGCACAAGCTGATAGCTGACGGCTGACAGCTGACGGCTGATAGCTGACGGCTAATAGCTACCTATACTATACGCAGGTGTTTCACCAGTTACAATGGCCAAGAGCACGGTCACCATGTACGGTGAATTGTTTCCTATGGGTGGGGGAGACCTCATCCCACTTCTGAAGAGAAGCCTGCTCGTCGGGCGACGTGAAAGCTGCGACATCGTGCTCCGGTTCTCCAACGTGTCGGCCCATCACTGCCAGTTGACCGTCGTCGCCGGCTACTGGCACGTCCGCGACCTGAAGAGCCGCAACGGAGTGAAGGTCAACGGTGTTCGGGTGGTGGAAAAGCGGATCGATCCGGGCGACATCCTGTCGATTGCCAAGCACAAGTACGAGGTGAAGTACTCGCCGGTCGAACTCGGCGCGGTCGGGCCCCCTCCTCCTGATACCTCTGAAGCCGACACGTTCGGCAGTTCGCTGCTGGAGCGGGCCGGTCTGGAACATGGCCGCACGGCAAGGGAAAGAGTTCACCACGGAGTTCACCACGGAGGCACGGAGGACACGGAGAAGAGCAAGAAATAATAGTGGTAGTTGTAGGGAGTAGTAGTCGGCCAATCCTGGGGCGGAATTACCAACTTGGTCTCCTGCTTTGCGAGTTCGTTTTGTTTTTCTCCGTGTCCTCCGTGCCTCCGTGGTGAATTTTTTTTGCGTGGTGGGTTGTTGGGTATGGCCAAGAAGAAGCAAAAAATCCGCGCTGACTTCCGCAAGAATCGTTCGGTCCGCGCTCGCAGTACTGACTGGACGCGGCAATTCGACCGGCACGGCTTCGAGGAGGAAGACCCGCAGCAGGGTGAGCGAATCGGCGGTAAGGGCGAACTGAGCCGAAAACGCACCGTTCGCGGAGATCAGCTAGACACGGGCGACGAACCGGGCTTGGACGTGCACCTCGAGGTAGACTCGGCCGTCTGCCGATGCGGCCGGGTGCTTTCAGTTCATGGGTTGGCAAGTATGGTGGCGGACGAAGCTGGGCGGATCTGGCAGTGTGCTACCCGCCGGCTGCTAAAAACGCTCAGCACCAACCAACGGCACGTGGTGGCCGCCGGAGATCGCGTGATGTTCAGGCCGGTCGAGAACACCGACCCGCCCGAAGGCGTCATCGAGCGGGTTGAACCCCGGCGGGGCACCATCTGCCGGACCAGCCGCGGGCGGCAACAGGTGATCGTCGCCAACGTCGACCAGCTTCTGATCGTCGCCAGCACCGCCGAGCCCCGGCTGAAACCGAACTTGATCGATCGGTTGCTGCTGACCGCCGAAAAGGGCGGCGTAAAACCGATTGTGTGCATCAACAAGCTCGACCTGGTCGAGCCCGCCGGCGTGCAACCGCTGGTCGGCGTGTACAGCCAGATGGGCTACGAGGTGCTGCTGCTGAGCGCAAAGACGGGTTTCGGCGTGGACCGGTTCCGCCGCGTGTTGACCGGTCGGGAGAGCGTGGTGGCCGGGCAAAGCGGCGTGGGCAAGTCGTCGCTGCTCAATGCGGTTGATCCGAATCTCAAATTGCGCGTCGACTCGGTCAGCAGCGATACACAAAAGGGCCGCCACACGACGGCCACCGCCCGACTGTTGCCGCTGGGGTGCGGCGGATACGTGGTGGATACGCCGGGTATTCGGCAGTTCCAGCTTTGGGACGTAATTCCCGAGGAGGTAGCCGGTTTTTACCGCGACCTGCGTCCCTACGTCCACTTATGCCGGTTTCCCGACTGCACCCACACGCACGAAGACGACTGCGCAGTAAAAAACGCCGTGGCCGACGGCCGGCTTGACGAACGCCGCTACGATAGTTATTGTCGTTTGATTAGAGGGGATGTTTAGCCGCCGGGCTTTCCCGGCGCGTGCTTTGGCCGCGAATTTGCTGCAATAAGGACGCGCCGGGCAAGCCCGATTTTCCGCAGGTTGTTTTTTCTGCTAAGACGATGGCAGTTGGGAACTGGGCGGCCGGGGCGAAAAAAAGGTTGAAAATCCGATAAATGTTAAAATAGGTAAACTTGCGCTGTGGAGCCTTT
>JAUWHT010000058.1 GCA_030605745.1 Pirellulales bacterium
TAGCCGCCGGGCTTGCCCGGCGCGTTGTCTGGTAACCTTCCGTTCTGCCCCACGCCCCCTATCGTCAAACCGCCTGACCGGCGGTAGGATTTGTTGGTTGTTTAGCTGAACAACGGCAAAATCAAATGCCACGAGTCATTGTTCTCGACAACCTGTCCCAGGACGGTCTTGACTTGTTGGAGTCGGCCGGGAATATCGAGTACGAAGTCCGCACCGGACTGAAGGGAGACGAGCTGCGCGAGGCCCTGTTGGAGTTCGACGGGGCGATCTGCCGCAGCGGCGTGAAGATCACCGCCGAGGCGCTGGAGGGTAACCAGCGGCTTCGGGCGATTGCGCGGGCCGGCGTTGGAACCGACAACATCGACAAGGAAGCCGCCACCCGCCGGGGAATCGTCGTGATGAACACCCCCGGCGGAAATACCGTCTCCACCGCCGAGCATACCATCGCCCTGATGCTGGCCCTATCGCGCAACGTCTATCCAGCCTACCGGTCACTGATCGAGGGACGCTGGGACCGCAAGAAGTTCATCGGCACGCAACTGGCCGGCAAAACGCTGGGCATCGTCGGACTGGGACGCATCGGACAGGCGGTGGCCGCCCGGGCGCTGGCCATGGAAATGCGCGTGCTGGGCTACGATCCGTTTCTATCCGCCGCGCGGGCGAAGGAACTGGGGGTCGAGACCGTTTCCTCCGCCCGGGAAATGCTCCCACTGGTCGATTATCTCACCGTGCATACGCCGCTTGGCGACGAGACCCGAAACCTGATCGGCGCCGAAGAGGTGCAGATGATGAAAACCGGCGCGCGGTTGATCAACTGCGCCCGCGGCGGTATCTACAACGAAGAAGCGCTGGTCGAGGGGCTCCGCAGTGGGCAGCTTGGCGGCGTGGCGCTGGATGTGTATCCCAGTGAGCCGTGCACCGATAGCCCGCTGTTCGGCATGCCCGGCGTGCTCTGCACCCCGCACCTCGGCGCCAGCACCGAAGAGGCCCAGACCAACGTGGCGGTCGAGGCGGCCGAGTTGCTGATCGACTTCTTCACGACCGGGGCCATCAGGCAATCAGTCAATATGTCGCCGCTGGATCCGAAGACCCTGGATAGCCTCCGCGGCTATCTGAACGTGGCCTACCGGCTGGGTCTGCTGTTGGCACAGATGGACCACTGTCCGCCGACCTCCTGCCGGCTGAGCTACAAGGGCGAGGTGGCGGAGAAGGATACCCGGCTGCTCTCCGCCGCGTTCGCGGCCGGGCTGCTGGAACATGCCATGGATACGGAGGTCAACATCGTCAACGCCGAAGTGCTGCTCCGCGAACGCGGCATCGAGCTTCTCGAACAGCGCAGCAGCGAGATCGGTGACTTCGGCTCGCTGATCACCGCCGAAGTGGTTACCGAGGAGAGAACCTCGGTCGCCTCCGGTACACTGTTCGGCAACAATATGCCGCGCCTGGTCCAGAAGGGTGATTGCTGGCTGGAAAGCCGGCTAGACGGCACGCTGATGATCTCCTCTCACCGCGATACGCCGGGCGTGGTCGGCAAGCTGGGCGGTATCCTGGGTGCCCACCGAGTCAACATCGCGCAGATGTCGCTCGGCCGCGCCGCCGACCGGCCGGGTGGCGAGGCGATCGGTGTCCTAGCCCTCGACTCGCCACCACCGGCCGAGGCACTGGCCAAAGTCCTGGCCATCGAGGAGATAGAGCGGGTGTGGATTGTGAGGCTCCCACCGGCCGTCGAGGTGCCTGCTTGGATGGGTGGTTGAGCACTTTTCGGAAAACGCCCCGGCACTGCGTTGCCGGGGGATCAGTGATGCTCTTGCAGATTCCCAGGACCTAGAACGTGAGCTAGGTTTTCAGTGGCGGGTCAGTCTGCCGAGTAGCCTGGTGATCGGCATCGCAGTCGGTTCTGTGGTGCATCAAATCCTGCTCGGCTGAGTCCGCCGCAGCACAATCCGGAGAATCGGCACGAACATCAAAGAATAAAAGGCTAGAATTGACCATGATCGACATGCCATTGGATGATCGAGTCCTCACTGCGTTGGAGCGGAACCCCCATATTGTAAGCCACCACTTGCGTTTCGAGACCCACCAAGGTCGGGTGACCCTGCGCGGTGTGGTTAGAACGTACTATCAGAAGCAGATGGCCCAAGAGGCGCTTCGTTACGTTGACGGTGTCGACGAGATCGCCAACGAGCTAGAGGTCTGCTAGACCCGCATTATTCATCGGAAACCCGTGTAGGGGCTGGGGTTGCCCAGGGCGTTAGAACGGGAGCTAATTGGCCACCACCCAACGCGCTGGGCAAGCCCAGCCGCTACACGGGCCGCTATCTCGGCTGC
>JAUWHT010000021.1 GCA_030605745.1 Pirellulales bacterium
TACCCCTACTAACGCCTCAGCCACGACCTCACGGTCGCCGCCGCATAGCTCGGGGCCGGGATGGTTCGCTAGACCTTTCCCGTACGACTCTTTCATTCGCGACTCCATGCCGGTTTATCCCGGCGCTTTCTCTGACCCCAAGAACCCAAGAACCCCCCCAGGACTACAACGCTATGTTCACCACGGAGTCATGGAGGACACAGAGTTTAGTCTAGTTGTTGAAAGTAAAACTCTATTTTTCTCGTGATTTTCTCCGTGTCCTCCGTGACTGAAGTGGTGTATTCATTGAAGTTGAGTTAGCGTTGTGACCTACTCGACTTCTTGTAAAAAGAAAATAGACCCATTAGCCCCAGCCCCAAAACCATCAAGAAGACTGATGAAGGTTCCGGAACCTCCTCATAACAGGCGGTATTCCTTTCATCATAGCGCCATCTGCCCCATTCAATATTAGCGGGATTATAGACCCCGGGCAGGTCAAAGATGTGGAGATTCGCAGTTGTTTGGACCACAATCTCTATGTCTCCGTCTTTGTCCAGGTCATTGAGTAGGGGGACAGCCCCAAAAAAGGCTACATATGGATTTACGCCGGGTATTACTCTGGGAAAATCATCATCCGTATACTCGCTGCCATCATGATGAAAGGCATAAAGAGTCGACTGGGTAGCATGGCCGGGATTTCCACACCCTCCCATTATCAAGTAAACTATTTCCTGATCCCCGTCGCCGTCAATATCGCCCATAACAGGACCGCCCGCGGTATCGGCGGGATGAAGAGAATCGGACTGTAGTCCTACTGCCGCTTTCGCATCAAGCACTTTGCCGTCAGCAGGCCAGCCGCCCACGGTCGTGCCGTCATGATTGAAAGCGTAAAGCCTGGTGCGGTCATTGCTGCAGGCTACAATCTCCAGATCCCCGTCTCCGTCTAAATCGCCCAGAATAGGCTCCGCTATTCTCAGACGTTCATAGTAATGGCCATCAATACCGTGAATATCCTTGCCCCCCTCCCATCCGGGAAGGTAATTCCCGCCGCCATCCCAAACGTGCAGTTTATTAACTCCCAGATAAACTATTTCATTTTTGCTGTTGCCTGTTAAATCGCCCAGCACAACCAGATTTGAATCGTCATTACCTCCATTACTATTAGCATACGTATAAGGTGCTGAACAGTAATTGCTCCCATCAGCGTTATAAATTTCGTAGGGCGTTACAATTTCCAGGTTATCATTGCCTCCCACATCCCCCACCGCGAAGTTGGCGTTGTTGTAGTAATGCCCTTTGGGGTCAGAGCGCACTCAGTCATTAGTAGAACATTCCACCCGTTACTATTGGTTTGTACCGGGGTCCCTAATGACTAAGTGCGCTCTGACCCCAACGTCACGTCCAATGTCTTTGCCTTCGTCACCGCTGCAGTCGGAGCCCACCTCGCCCGCAAACCAGCCCCCTCATTGCTCCCCAGGGCGTGAACGGTTACATTTCGGGTAGTGCCTCATGATATTGGCAAGGATTTCTTGGGTTTATAGCAGTCTAATACTGATGTTAGAACATTTTCTCGTTGTTCAGTCCAGTCCTCTCG
The DNA here is from genome assembly GCA_030605745.1 of Pirellulales bacterium. Classification (GTDB taxonomy): domain Bacteria; phylum Planctomycetota; class Planctomycetia; order Pirellulales; family Thermoguttaceae; genus JAUWHT01. The sequence goes on from JAUWHT010000021.1 coordinate 1,574, forward strand.
CTGCAGGTCGCTGACATGAACCGGATATTGGATGTACGCCAGCACCGACCAGAGTCGATCTGTCAGGCCCAATGCCATGGCGGGGGTTTGCCCGTTCAGCGAACGATGTACGCGCGTCCAATTGTACAGATCGCGCCACAGCGACAACACCCACCGCAGCCATTGCTCGCCGCGAGAGACGTTGCGAGTACGCCGGGCCAGCCGCGTTTGTTGCTTTCTCCAATTGCAAACGGTGGAAGTCCTCGGCCCGCCGACCGGCCTTTTCAAGGAACTGTTCCACCGTACGAGGATCAACCTCACAAATGTCCGCTGTGGCTTCCAGCGAACAACCGTACCCCCTGCAATACAGCCGACGGATGTGTTTGCGTCTTCCCGTCCACTCGACGACGCTAAGGTTCCCCGCGTCAAACCGATTGAAGTCGTCGCAATCCGGGTTGGGGCAGGCAAACACAGCCAGCAAGCCGCCGTTGTCGGCACCATTGGGCTGGTTGCTCCGATCTTTCCTTGCCATCGCCAGCCTCCTTGCACTGCTAGCACATTTAGGCACAACGGGGGAGGCAACAGCATAACAACCCCGCTATTTCTTGTATCATGAGGCACTACCCAATTTTCAATTCCGTTACTTCTGCAGGTCCTCAGGCAGCACTCGCAGTGTACTATGTTGGTTCATGTAGGCTTCCAGGTTGGCCCGACGGGTGGCGTACTTGGGCATGAACAGGCCGTGGGGGTCAAACACGTACTTTTCGTCTTTCCACTGCTGCTCGGTGGCCGAGCGGCAGAACTGGCCCCGCGACATCTTCTGCACGAACCCCAGCCATTTGATTTCGGGAGACCAACTATTGGCCGCCCGCTGCTCGGGCTTAAACGCGCCGCCCATGAAGTCCCTTGCCAGCGGGGCGGTGTGCAGTGTCATCGCGGTGAAACAGACCATTACCCAGCCGATCCAGGCGGCGAAAACCACGCTGCCGATCCGGTCGGCGAGCTTCAGGAAGCGGACCTTCACCCTGGACAGCAAGTCGGTCGCCGCCCGGAAGATAACCATAAAGATCCCGAACAGACCCCACAGGGCAAGGAAATCCCAGAGATAAGTGTACGTGGCGAACGTCTCGCTATATCCCTCCAGCCAGGCGGCGGTCGGCTCCCAGAAGTTGGTGGCCAAAAGCGCGGCGGTCACCACGTTGATCAACCGGATCGCGTTGCCCCACATACCCTCAGTGTAGAGGCACCCGACGCACGCAATGAAGATCACGAACAGGAGCAACGTTAGCATGGTTCAGCATCCATCATTCAGCATTCAGCATTACTGCTTCAGCACCCTCATCAATTCCGGCAGCGAGGTAACGCCTTTGGCCACCAACAGGATACCTTCCTCCTGGAGGTTTCTCATACCATCTTTTCGTGCGGCCTGGCGGACCAGTTCGAGCTTGGGCGAAGTGGCCAGCACCCGGCGGACCGTATCGCCGACGGTAAGCAACTCGAAGATTGCAGTGCGGCCCTTGTAGCCCACGCCGCCGCACTCGGGGCACACCTCCTCGGGCTGCTGGGGCGGGCGGTAGAACGCCTGTAGGCGACCTTTAGGGATACCCAACTGCTGGAGGACCTTCGGTGCCGGGGCATACGCTTCCTTGCACGCCTCGCACAACTTGCGCACCAGCCGCTGACAGAGAACGCCCGAAACCACTTGGGCGAACTCGACCGGCAGAACCCCAAGGGCCAGCACCCGCAACAGCGCCTCCACGGCATCCTTCGCCCGCATCGTGCTTATGACCAGCCGATTCTCGGAAGAAATCTCCTTGCACAACAGGCTCACCGTCTCCGCATTGACCAGGTCGCGGACGACCACCACGTTCGGCTCCGTGCGAAACATCTTCGGCAGCACACTGGCCGGCGACTGGCCGTCGGCTGCCTTGTACGTGGTGACCGGGATATTCTCGATCTGCTCGTACCGGCCGGTCTCCTCTTCGACCGCCATGAACTCCCGCACCAACCGGTCGGTCTGGTGCAGCACCACGTCCACGGTGCTTCGCAGTCCGGCGGCCGGCATGGCGCTAAACAGCAGGAAACCCTTTTCCAAGCTCAACAGCTCCTTGAGTTGCCCCTGGACCTTCGCCCTCATGCCAAGCTCGTCGAGGGTTTTGAAGCGGACTTGCCGCCGCTCGAACTGGATCAATGCGCGTTCGCCGGTCTTTGTGCCCTGAGAGGCCAGCGTGCCGGCGAACTGGATCGAATTGTACTCGGCGGCGAAGGTCCCTTCCTGTCGATTTTGGCGGTCCTTGTGATTCAGGCCGCAGAGCAACTTCATCGCTTCCAAGGCGGGGTCGCCGGATTCGCGCTCGATGGATTGCCGGGGTAGCCAGACGCCGTCGACCATGTACCGCACGGCGACGGCCTGCTGGCTGAAGTCGAGCACGATCGCAGAGGCCCGGCAGGACAGCCCGTCCGCAAGGATTTCCCGCGCGGCACGGAGGCCGGGTGCTTGTCGGGCGGCCAGCAGTCGGGCATTGTCCTCGCGTGGGTCGGCCCCACCGCGGGCGAGCACTTTCACTGGCGGGCCTTTCGCGTGCAGATCGGGCGCCTCGGCCTCGATCTTGATTCCAACCTTTCTCAGCCGCACCGCAAGCCACCAGCGGAGGTGTTCCCGGGTAAGCACCCGCTGGTTGTTGTCCACTCGCGAGTTGCGATAGACCACGTAGCCCACAAACGGCCCCGTGTACGCGATCACAAGCAGCGGAAAGCCTAGCCAGAAGTACGGTATCAACCACAACAGCACAAACGCTGCTATAAAACTGCCGAAGACGATCGGGTTCCAGCGGAGATAGTCAAGTTTCATTTCCTGGCAGTCCCGGCTGACCCAATCGGTGGTCCCCACCCAGGCGAGGAAGACCAGCCAGCAGGCGATGATTTTGACCCAGCTCAGGTAGTAGCCCGGCCCGCGGAAGTCTTTGGTAATCTCCATCCCAGGCCACTGGCTGCCCTGCTGGGCGAACAGCTCGCCGGCACCGAGAGTCATCACCGCAGTCGCAACGACCAGTATAAACAGGAAGCGAGACATCTTTGCTGTTTAGCCCCGGCGTCTACGCCGGGAAAATTGCGCCGCCGTACCGGCGGTGGCTAAACGATTTGCGCCGCGTGGACGCGGCTGTCACAAGCGTTAAAGTATTCCGGGTTCACTGACTTCGATACCTTTAAGTGCCATCTTCAGCGCTTCGGCGTTGGGCGCCACCTCGAACGCCGCGGCCCGGTCGATCATGTCGGTTTCGACCAGTTGCTTCAGGCTCTGTGTGAAGTCCTGCATACCTTCCTCTTTTCCGATACGGATCGCGTCGGGCAGCTTCTCGTCCTGCTCTGCGAGGATCAGCTTGCGGACTGTCGGCGAGAAGGTCATGATCTCGACGGTCGGCACCCGGCTGACACCTTCCTTGATCGAGGGCAGCAGTTTCTGGGCGATGATGGCCTTCATATTGAAGACCAGCGCACTGCGGATGGCCGAGTGCATGCTCTCGGGGAACAGATCGAGGATACGGCCGACCGTACTGGGCGCAGTCGAGGCGTGGATGGTGCCGAACACCAGGTGCCCGGTCTCGGCCGCCTGGATCGCCGTCTCGAATGACTCCCAGTCGCGCATCTCGCCCACCAGCATTACGTCGGGGTCCTCGCGCACGGCGTGTTTCATGCCGACCATGAAGTCCTTCACGTCCATGCCGATCTCGCGCTGGTTGATCAGGCATTTGTCCTCAGTGAAGGTGAACTCGATCGGGTCCTCCAGCGTGAGGATATGTTTGCGGTAGCGATGGTTGATCCAATCGAGCATCGAGGCGATGGTGGTGCTCTTGCCCGATCCGGTGATGCCGGCCAGCAAGATCATCCCCTGGCTGAACTTACAGAGTTCCTCCAGCCTGGGCGGCAGGTGGAGTTCGTCAAAAGTAGGAATCCAGTTGTTCACCCGCCGCGCGACCAGCCCCACGTGGCCCAACTGCTGCAAGACGTTCACGCGGAACCGCCACCAGTTGCCGTCCACCTCCAGGGAGTAGGCGAAGTCGATCCCGCCGTCCTCCTCGAACACCTGCTTGCGGCGGCTATCCATGTTGATCATCGGGAAGATCAGCCGGACCATCTCTTCGTCATCGATCGCCGGCCGGTTAAGTGGCCGCAACGTACCATCCACCCGCACGTACGGCGCACAACCGACCTTCAAATGAAGATCGCTACCTTCCAACTTAACCAGCGCGCGAAACAGCTTGTCAATCTCCAACTCCTCGTGCTTGCCAAGGAATCGCTGCTGGTCGGCTTCGACGGTCATGGTTAGGGGCGAGGGGCCAGGGGTTAGGGATTAGGGGCGAGCGGTCGCGGTTCACGTTTAGCGGCCGCCGGCACGGCGGCCCACTGATAACTCAAACTGTAAATGTTTAGCATTTCGGAAAAGTGCTTGTTCGCTTATCGCATGACTTCGGCAAGACGCATGTCAGATTTCAGCAACTCATTGATGACTGTGGACGGGTCCGAATGTTTGGCTTCCGCGATCTTACCAACGAAGTCTTGGACCTCGGATTCCAGATAGACCGGTACGTTCAGCTTGGAATCCGGCTTGCAAAACTTTCCTCGCTCCGCTTTCGAGAAGTCGTATTCTTTTTTCATAACTCACTCCGGATACTGCTTGGTTTCCCGTTTCGTGGCCTTTCGGCTTGAGAAAATGCGGATGTTTACCGTGTTTGCATCAGGCAGTTTCATTTTGAGCCACTTGTCCGACGGATGCGAAAAACTCCTGGTGCAATTACAGCAAAGGCGTATGGTAGTGCTGCCTGAATTGCCTCGCGGGTCAACTGGGGATGAGCGTCAAGAATCTGCTCGATGGTTTCACCAGCAGCTATCTTCTCTAAAATAAGTTCTACAGTGATGCGTGTCCCAGCGATGACCGGTTTACCCATCATCACTTTCGGGTTTGATACAATCAATTGCTCTTGCATTTTCACCTCCCATAGTTAGTTCTGCCACCTAAGATTGAACTCAGCGGCGGCTGTAAGCCATCCGCCGGAGTGATTTGTTAGTTGCAGTCATGATCATAGTCGTCGAAAGTTCGTTTGCCTACAAAGCTTCAGAAACTTTCCAAACTTCTGCTGGAATGGTTAGTTTATCTTTCTTGCCAACATCCGCAGGATTTTTGACCAAATGAATGGTTGGCGAGTTCGGAATGGATGCAACAACACACAAATAGAAAGAACTCTTGTACTTATCTGCTGCGTCCGCTTCATTCCCTGTCAATTCTACGTCTCGCTCGCCACTCACACCTTTGACCTCAACTTGGATTGGGGCACCATCGGGGGTTTCAGCTTGGATGTCAAAGCCAAAATTAAGTTTCTCAACGAGTTGGATGTTTTGAAATTTGGCTTTCAACTTATCGAGTGCAAAGTTGATGGCGAATTGCTCAACGCCATTGTCTGGATTTTCTGTGGTGCCAGTAGCTTTAAAAAATTCACGCCAAGTCTTCAAGTCATCATCGCTGGGATCAGCTTTCAAGTAAGCGTTGTCAATAAAGCTAAGTCCTGGGACAAAAGCCTGATGCGTTTCCCAATTCCCAAGAGGTTTGAATTCAGAAGAGAGGAAGACTTCTTTGCTGGTTTTGATGTTGCCTGACTTTGTCCTAACCCAAAGCTCGATACCAGAGCCGAGCTCAGCCCCAAGGATTTCTTTGCAGAGCTTGGTGAGGGATAATAATTCGTCGGGCGATGGTTGGGGCGACTTTGAGGAGATTTTTGGAAGAATCATTTCCTTACAGATAGTTTTTGCATCCAAGAGTTGAACGCCAACTAGACCTCTCAAAAATCCTCTTAGCTTTTTAGAGTCTTCGTCTATGGTAGTTGAGAGAACATCTGAATGGATTATTGGTTTAGAATTCTGCAAGAGGGAAGCTAATTCATTAAGTGCCGGATTATCCGAGGTCAAGTCTGGAATGTAAACATCGCCCCCCTTTTTTAAGTCTCCTTGTGCAGTTAGGACCATGTCGTATTTGTGATAACCTAATGGTCTTTCGCGCCATGTGTAATAGAAATATTTTTCTTTAAGTGGATTGGCTCGTAACCACTTATAAAAGCCCGCAAACCACACCCCTGCATTTTGTTCTTCTGATTTGGTTTGGAGAAATTCCGAATTCTCAAGAAGATTCCAGCGATTTGCTTTTTCAAAAGGGTGCTTTTCCTGTTCGATAACTTTAGGATGGACTAACTTGAGGTTCTCTTTCCCACCAAAGGCGGGTGCAATCTCTTCTGGTTCGAACAGTTGGAAGTGAACGATATCATCAACAGCTTTCTGTGGCTCTGTGAGACGGACGACCTCAGAGATTCTTGTCCACTTGTTATCAATGGTAAGAACAGAGTCGGTTGATGCAAGGTGTTTCTCGATAGGTTCAATAAGTTTGGGATAGAATAGCTTGTCGAAAGATTCTAACCCTTTGGAATGTGTGAACTCGAAGGCTGGCAAATATTGATACTTCCATGTGTCGTGTGTCTTGAAAGAAACGATTGCATCCAGAGACAGTTTTTCTATTTCTTCGAGAATCCAATGGTTCCATTTCGCTTCGTAGTTCAAAGCATCACGACCCGGTTGCACAAGGAAGTCGGCCTGAATTGGAAATTTCGCACCACTTGTTGCCTCGCCAAGCGGGAGGAAAGAATACACCCCACCATACATTGCTCCAGCTTCGCCTGGTGCGAGATTACCGTTCTTGTCGAGAGCAAAGCCAATTGCGATCTCCCGCTTGGTGACGTTGGCTCGATATTCCTGAGTTAGCCTGTCATTTTTGACCCAATTAGGGACATTAACATCGCGGCGGAAAAACTTGAATCGTCGTTCCTCGCCATTACTTTTCAGAGTTGAAATGCCTTCTCGATTTTCTCCGAGATTTTCGAGTGTCCAGTGTTCTTCAG
>JAUWHT010000215.1 GCA_030605745.1 Pirellulales bacterium
CCCGCAACCCAATAGTGTGGTGAACAAGTACTGTACAAGATGCGCGCACGGCGCGCAGAAGTTACAACGATAGACTCTAACCCAATCAAACAACTACTCTACTTAGCCGTTACACCAACCTGCGGAAAATCGGGCTTGCCCGACGCGTCATTTGATGGTCGATTCGCTCCGGCGCCAACGCGCCGGGCAAGCCCGGCGGCTAAACAGGTTACGCTGCGTGGACGCGGCGGCTAAACGACTTCTTATTGTAACAAATGCCTATCCCGGCGGCCAGGTGAAGCTCCGCCCGGCGAGCATGTGGAAGTGCAGATGCATCACTTCCTGGCCGGCGTCGCGGCCGCAGTTGGTCACCACGCGATAGCCTCCCGACAGCCCCCGCTCGGCGGCGATTTTGCCCATCGCTACAAACAAATGACCGACCAGCGCCTCGTCCTGCTCGGTCACGTCGTCCACCGAGCGGATTTCCTTCTTGGGGATGACGATCAGGTGGGTGGGTGCCCGGGGGTTGATATCTTCAAACGCCAGGCACAGATCATCCTCGTAGACGATCTTGGCCGGAATTTCTCGGTCAATGATCTTCCTGAAAATGGTTTTTTCAGTCATTGATTGGAACCATTTGAGGTGGCAATAAATTGCCACCCCCTCACCACCTACCGCCTACTGCGTACCACCTACTCGACCTGCTCCAGCGGGATGGCTTCGTCGGTCAACAGCACGGGGATTTCGTCGATGATCGGGTACAGCAGTGTCTTGTCCTGGCGGACCAGACCATCCTGGAGAGGCTCGTCGACCGGGTGTCCGCCGCGGTTCTCGATCTGCCCGGCGGAAATCGCTCGGTTCAGCCTGGCCAGCAACTGTTCGTCGGCCGGGCTGAGCGGGGTCTTGTTGTCGGGACAGACGAGGATGTCGAGCATGCGTTTTTCGATCACGACCACAGGATGACAGATTCCGTGGCGGTTTGCAAGCCCCGGCTGGGGGCTGTTCGGTCGCCAAACAGAGTCGCCTCCCACAACGCTCGGCCACAGCAATTCAATGCATGGCCCGTGCCCGGGATCGATGACGACGCGGAGACTTGATGATGCCCCAGTCTTTAGTGAGGGTCTCGAAGACCTCGGGCGACTCGTAGCGGATGATGTTGCTGCCCTCCGGCATTGGCCCGATCAGTCCCCGAAATACCGGCAGGCCCCGTAAGTCCAGGTCCGTGCTGCAATCGTCCACCCCGATTTGCGTGTGGCGCTTCTGCAGCGCCTCTTCAGTGTCGTAGTCACGGATGCGGATATTGCCGTCGGCTCCTCGAGTGACAACGCGGAAGGTGTCCTTGTTCATCTGCGTAGCCCGTCCTTGCTCGAAAACGCGTCTCGTTGCTGCAGCTATCCAGCATATCGGCGTGCGCGCCGCACCATAGAAAAGCTATTTGCCCATGGTAGCACAGTGGTAGCATCCCCAAGAACCGGCATATCAAGCATCGCAGCCAACCTCGCTACCAACGTTTATTCCCCTTGACTTCAGTGGTGAGGATGGACCAGTTTTGCGGGTTGAAGACGGCCACGGCCACCGATTGGTCCGAAGATACCTACCGTAGGGTCTGTAACTGTCCTTGTGTTTAGGCCGGCAGGGGGTTAAACTGCAAATCAGCGGCCGGAGGGTACGCGAATTGGTTAGCAGCCTGACTCGAAATCAGGTGCCGGCTTGCCGGTTGAGGGTTCGACTCCCTTGCCCTCCGCTTCTTGCCAAACTCGGAGTCTTCTGTACGCGCATGAGGGTTTGGAGGATGTAGTCCATTTCCTTGCGGTGGCGGACGTAGCGAGCCTCCTCCTCAATGGGGACCACTTGGCCCACCATTCCCGTCGATAAGCGTTTTGCCAATTGGGCAAACGTGGATCAAAGGACATAACTGATACAGTACAGCTAGGCGCCGAACCGCCGTCCTTCGTCCAGCATGGCCAGGTAGTTGTCCAAGGGGATGTAATTGGCCACGCTGTTTCCCGTCCCTAGGCAGTAGCCGCCGCCGGGCTGGCAGTGGTCCAGGGTGTTGCGGACGCGGTGGCGGATTTGTTCGTCGCTGGACCGACAGAGGAAGTCGACGTCGATCCCGCCGAGCACGGCGATCCGGTGGCCGTACTTCTTCTTGGTGTCCTCGACGGTCTTGATCGTGTCCTCGAAGGAATGGATTGCGTCGATCTCAACGTCGTCCAACAGGTCGTCCATGATGGTGTCCAGTTTGCCGCAGGAGTGCAACAAGTAGGGCCGCCCGGCGGCGTGCGCTAGTTTGGCCATGGCTTTGTGTCCGGGCAAGACGAACTCGCGCAGGTCGTCGGGGCTGATCAGCGTGCCGGAGCGAAAACCCATGTCGTCGGAACCCCAGACCACCTTAACCCGGTCGAACTGGAGTATCCGCCGGACGATGTCCTGGGAGATTTCCACGAGCCGCCTGCTGATGGCCGCCACCAGCTCCCGTTGGTCGAACAGCGCGTAGCAGAGCGTTTCGTAGCCCATCAGAGCGGTGAGGAACTCGGCGAAATGGGCGAAGCCGCTGTGTGCGGCGATGCACATATCCTCGGGCAGGTTTTCCTGGTACCACTGGAGGTTCTTGTCGGGCAGTTTTTCCGGGTCGGGCCAGGGGTATGCTTCGAACTCCTCCCAAGTAGTGATCGGGCCCTTGTGCTCGTCGATGTACTCTCGCCCGCATGTCCGCTGTAACTTGCCGGCCGTGTCTGCGGTCGAAATCCAGTCCAACGGCATCCCAATTTCGTCCAGGCCGCAGCGGATGCTGTCGTAGCCCAGGAAACGCTTCACTCGGATCTCGCGCTTCTGCGCATAGAACGGATCACCCAGATCAACATCATCTATCAGCCCAAACCGTCGGGCAACGGCATCCTTGATCTCTTCATCGACGAGCAACTCGACGAAGTAGACCCGGTCCGGTGTTCCTTCGCGGCGAAGGCAGCGCAGGAAACCTTCCCAGTCGGGCACTATCTCAACGACGAACTGGCTGCTTGCCATAACTGATCTCCTGTGTGTTTGCCAGAATCAATCGGCGACTGGAGTCGCTTCCTACAATGATTTGCCCAGGTCTTCGAACAGGGCGTCAACAAATGACACCGGTTCGAATAGGGCCAGGTCTTCGGCCTTTTCGCCCACACCGATGTACTTTACCGGCAGTCCAACCTGCTGGCGGATGGCCACAACCACACCGCCCTTGGCCGTGCCGTCCAGCTTGGCCAGGATGATGCCCGTGCACTGCACGGCGTCGGTGAAGTGCCGGGCCTGGCTTATGCCGTTCTGGCCGGTGGTAGCGTCGAGCACCAGGAGGACTTCGTGCGGGGCGTCGGGGACCTGCTTGCCCAGCACGCGATGGATCTTGGTGAGCTGTTGCATCAGGCCCTGCTGGGTCTGTAATCGGCCGGCCGTATCTACGATGCAGACGTCGGCACCGGTTTCCAAGGCCCGGGCAACCGTCCGATGGGCCACACTGGCCGGATCGCTTCCCCGCGGGCCGGTGACGATCGGTGTCTGGAGCCGATCGGCCCAGATGGTCAATTGCTCGACCGCGGCCGCCCGAAAAGTGTCGGCCGCGCCCAGGACTACCTTCTTTCCGTCGGAAATGAACATCTGGCCGAGCTTGGCGATCGAGGTGGTCTTTCCACAACCGTTGACCCCAGCTACCATGATGACAGTAGGGCCACTTTCGGCAAAATCGATCGGCGCAGCAGGTTGCGCCAACAGCGACTTGAGCTTCTCCTTGATCCGCTGGAGGACGTCTTCCATCCTGACCACCCGGGCGCGGAAGCCGGTGCGGATATCGTCGACCGTTTCCTGCGCCGCCTGCACACCCATATCAGTCTTGACCAGCGTCTCGAACAGCTCGTCGAGAAACGCCTCGTCAACCAGGCGACCTTCATCCTTGAACAGATCGCGAATATCAGTATTCAGCAGTTGCTTGGTCTTGGAGAGACCCTGCTTGAATTTGTCGAGTATGCCCATGAGAGGGGTTAGGGGCTAGGGATTGGGGATTTGGGATTGGGGATTTGCAAATCAGCCGCTACTGCCTGCTGTTTAACGTGGCAATAAATTGCCGCGCCCTCACCGCCTACCGCTCCTGGTGCATTAGTCGGTCGAGGATGCCGTTGACGAATTTGGCCGACTGGGCGGAGCCGAATCGCTTGGCCAGTTCGACCGATTCGTTAATGGCCACGCGAGGCGGCGTGTCGGTGAACAGGATTTCGTAGGCCCCCAGCCGCAACACGTTGCGATCGGTGGCGGCCATCCGTTCCAGGCTCCAGTTGTCGGCGGTTTGCCCGATCAGTGCGTCCATTTCCTCGCGGTGGCAGCGCACCCCGGCGACCAGTTCCCGGGCAAACTCAACCAGGTCGCCAGAACCCAGCCGTTGCGTCAGCAGCGTATCGCTGCCGGCCGCATCACCCGGCGGATTCAGATCCTCCTGGTAGAGGACCTGGAAGGCAACTTCTCGCGCTCGGCTACGACGGGCCATGGGGAGGATTGGGGATTGGTTGTTGACCGCTTGCGGCTTCGCAGTCGAGGTGGCAATGAATTGCCACCCCCTCACCGCCTACCGCCTGCCGTTTGCAATTTGGCCATCAGGTCGACCATTTCCAGGGCTGCTTCGGCGCAATCGATGCCTTTGTTTCCGGTGCGTTTTTCGGGGATATCCTTGCCGGTGGTGGCGGCCTGGCCACCGGATCGAGCAATTGCCTGCTCGAGCGTGTTGCAGGTGAGTACGCCGAAGAGCACCGGCAGTCCGCATCGGGTGCCGAGTTGGGCCACCGCGGTGCTCACTGCCCGATTGATGTGCTGATCGTGGGTGGTTTCCCCGCGAATCACGGCCCCCAGGCAAATCACTGCCACGTACCGGCCGCTGTTTGCCATGCAACCGGCAACGGTGGGTATCTCGAACGCCCCGGGCACCCAGGCAACGTCGATTTGATCCTCGGACACGCCGTGCGAGGTGAGCGTTTGGACCGCCCCATCCAACAGCCGCGAGGTGATCGACTGGTTGAACCGCGATACGACAATCGCAAACCAGCCGTCAGAAGCCGTAATATCCCCTTGATAGATATTCATCATTCATCATTCGTCATTTCAAGTTCATGCTCATAAGGAACTCGGCGTTGGTCTCGGTCTTTTGTAGCCGACTGACCATGAGTTCCATGGCTTCCGGCGGGTTCATGTCGTCGAGCACGCGGCGGAGGATGCACACGCGGCGGTGCTCTTCCGGATCAAGGAGCATTTCCTCGCGGCGTGTGCCGCTGCGGTTGATGTCGATGGACGGCCAGATCCGGCGGTCGACCAGTTTGCGGTCCAGGAGGATTTCCTGGTTGCCGGTGCCCTTGAACTCCTCGAAGATCACCTCGTCCATGCGGCTGCCGGTATCGATCAGCGCGGTGGAGATGATGGTCAACGACCCGCCCTCTTCGATCTTGCGTGCGGAGCCGAAGAACCGCTTGGGGCGCTGCAGCGCGTTGGCGTCAACGCCGCCGGAGAGGATCTTGCCCGAGTTGGGACACTCGGCGTTCCACGCCCGGGCCAGCCGGGTGATCGAGTCCAGAAAGATCAGCACGTCGTGTCCGTACTCGACCATCCGCTTGGCCTTCTCCAGCACCATTTCCGAGACCTGGATATGCCGGTGTGCTGGTTCGTCGAAGGTGGAGCTTATGACCTCGCAGTGTTCCCCCTTGACTTGCCGTTCCATGTCGGTAACTTCCTCGGGCCGTTCGTCGATCAGCAGCATAAAGACGTACAACTCGGGATAGTTTTTCAAGGCGGCCTTGGCCATTTTCTGCATGAGGATGGTTTTTCCTGCCCGCGGCGGACTGACAATCAGACCACGCTGACCGAACCCGATCGGCACGATCAGGTCGACCACCCGCATCTCGATCTCGTCGCTGGTGGTTTCCATCACAATCCGCTGATCGGGGTGCAACGGTGTTAGATCGTCGAAGAAGACCTTGGTGGAAAGCAGGTTAGGGTCCTCGTAGTTGATTGCCTCAACCCGCAGCAGGGCGAAGTAACGTTCGTTTTCCTTCGGCGGGCGGATCTGACCGGAAACGGTGGCCCCGGTCTTCAGGCCGAACCGCCGGATCTGGCTGGGCGAAACGTAGATATCGTCTGGACAGGAGAGATAGTGGTAATCGGGACTGCGGAGGAAGCCGAATCCGTCGGGCAACACCTCCAACGTGCCCTCGCCGTACATCAGCCCATTGAGCTTCACCCGCTCCTTGAGGATCTTGAAGACCAGGTCGTGCTTCTTTATGCCCGCGTAGTCGGCCAGGTTTTCTTTTCGGGCCTCCTCGATCAGTTCGCCCATAGTCATTTGCTGCAATTCAGCGATGTGGGTATCGCCCGACTGCTTGATTTGCTCGTAGCGGTCGTGGATTTCGTCCTTAATCTTGTCGACCTCCTTGACGATTTCCTCGGCCAGGGAGATCGGTTCCTCATCGTTTTCGTAGTCTTCGACAGTAGTGGCGGCCGGTTTCTTGGCTTCAGCAACCGCCTGATCTTCGTAGCGGCCGTCGCCCGGCCTGGCACGATTGGTCGTTGCCATGGTTACAGTACTCCTGAATAGCTTTCAGTAGCCGACGCACGGAAGGCGCCGACGGTGGGTTGAGCAGTTTGCTCTTCTGGTGATGAAGGAAATGAGTCGGATCAAGCCAGGATTTTCTTGATGTGCCTTGCCAGATGCTCGTCAATTTCTCAATGTCTTGGGACAGGCTGCTTCTTGCTAGTGCGCGGATTCTGGTAAATATCGTGATTTGCGCCAGACCTTACGAAAATGCAACCATCCTGCGTGATTTGACGGATAAGGTTTCTCCTCTTCATATCGCAATCATCTTCAACATGTGTTCTTCAGGGACATCATCCATCACCATCAGCAGATATGCCTCTTTGATGTTCGCTTCCAGTTCTTCAAGAGTTTCCCCTTGACTCATAATTTCAGGATGGTCGAGCAGCTTTCCCACCCAGAATTTCTCGCCTTTCCAATAAATCATATTCATTTTCGAAAGCATGTCGGTCTCCTTCATACTCAATGTGACACTTTACTCCATTTCAGCTATTGCCACTCCTGAATCAATTCTCCCAAATCGCCCTTGATATCATCCCACCGCAGCCAACCAGCTCGTTCCCTACTGCCGTTACACGCTTTCAGTTCGGCGAATGCTTGCTTGGCCGCTTCGACATCTTCGAGCGTTTCGATCCATTCGACGAGTGCTTCCCAGTCATCAATATTAACAACGGCAAACCGTCCGGTTTTCCCGGTCACATATTGAACCGATTGCAATGCTTCTAATCCGGTCATCGTTTCCCCTCCATATCCTGCGATTCCAGCTTATCTAGTCTGAGCCGAAGTTTTTTCAGTTCACGATGACTGGTATGGGAAGCTGCCCCAACGAAAAAGAAGGCCATGGGGAGAAAACAGTAGAACACGGGAAGAACTGCTTCGCTGCTCGTTCCGAACGCGAGCTGACCACCTAACACTATACCCGACAATGCCGCGCAAAACACGAAGGGTACCCAGAAGGCACAAACAGACATCTTTCTCGTCTTATGTCGAAACCTCATTACATAACTCCTTTCCGGTGACTAAGGATTATCTGCCGAGTTAGTTTTTCGATACCAACCTATGGTACAATTCCCAAAATGATTAGCGGCTAAGCTTCTACATAGGCGCACATGCTGCTCGGCTCCGGGATTTCGTAACCCTCTTTCCGCAGCCCTTCGAGATGAAACTCGATTGCTTCCTGCATATTCCGCTCAACTTCCTCACGGGTTGCGCCGGTGGAGACACAACCTGTAAGATCAGGAGAATATACAGAATAGCCGGTGTTGGTCTTTTCAATGATGACAAGGTATTTCATCGTTTCAATCCCGCTTGCTTGAAGATGCTGTTGAGCGTACCCACGGCAAGATCGTCGCCAAGCTTGCCTGGAACAGTGACAAGTCCCGTCTTGACCGAATGTTTGTACTGGCGATGACTGCCTCTTGTTCGCACCAATCGCCAACCATCCTGCTCGATAAGTCTAATTGCACTCCTTACTTTCACAACAGTCTGACTCGATGGTTATGGTCATTCACGTGGCGGCCCAGCCGCAGCGGGAACACTGTGGGGAAGGAATCAGCCGAAAAGGGAATGCCAAAAACGCTCGACTTGAGCTTGGGTTTGCTCCGGGGACCCGGAGTTGTCTATTATCGCATCGGCACGGTCGCGCTTGAGGTCCAGCGATTCCTGGACCCCCTCACGAGCCGCAAAAGCCTCCTCGCTCCAACCGCGGGCGGTCGCCCGCGACAGGCGCACCTGCCGTGGCGCGTCGACAAACACGAGCCGTTTACATAGTCTATCCCAACCGGCCTCCAAAAGCAATGGGGCGTCCAATACCACGACCGCGGTACCCGCCGCTTTCAACGCCTCGGCCTGCTGT
Source organism: Pirellulales bacterium (assembly GCA_030605745.1). Taxonomy (GTDB): domain Bacteria; phylum Planctomycetota; class Planctomycetia; order Pirellulales; family Thermoguttaceae; genus JAUWHT01. Next base: position 8,436 of record JAUWHT010000215.1, read on the forward strand.
CTTAGCAGGCGGCCGATCTCCGGATGGGTCAATTGCTCCAGGTGCTTTCGTTCTCCCGTTCGGTCCGGCGAAGCGGCAAACACGACCTTGGACAATAACCCTTTCGCCAAGATGGTCTCCCGTAGGAGATAGGATGATCTATACATCTTTCCGGAAATCCAGGACAGTAC
>JAUWHT010000454.1 GCA_030605745.1 Pirellulales bacterium
CGTCGAATACCATTATGACCGGCGAGTTGCAACGGTTGGATGGGTCGAAACCGCAGCGCACCAGCCAGGACGGCTGGGCGTTGGGCGGGGTCGCCACCCTGTTCAGCACCGCGATGAGCGAGGTCAACGGCACCTACCAGACGGGCGGGCTGAACAACGAGTTTTTCGAATCGCCCGGCAGCAAGCATCCGGGCGGCGCGCATTTCGGCCTGGCCGATGGCTCGGTCCGCTTCCTCAGCGAGAACATCAGCACGCAACTGCTCTATTACTTGGGCAGCATGGCCGACGGCGAAGTCGTGCAGATGCCCGACTAGACGCAAAGCGGAAAGAGGCACAGAGATCATGGAGAAAAACAAAAGACAGAAGATACATATTTCTCCGTGACCTCCGTGCCTCTGTGGTGAATCCCCACTCGTAGTATTAGCTCGATAGATTGGGGATGAGATACGGCTCGCGGTAGAAGCCTTTGACCAGCTTGTTGGCTTCCTCGCTGTCCTTGAAACACTCGTTCTCGCGGTCGATTTCCAGCCACGGACCGAGGGTCGACGTATTGGGATCGATCTGGTTGGCTTTGAGGTGTTCCAGGTACCGATCAAACATTTCGTTGAAGATCGGGATGTTCTGGACCTGCTTGCGTTGCTCTTCTACCGAGGCCGACCGGCCGAGCCGGTAGGAGATGTTGCCGACGTGGGTTACTGCGGTGGAGATATGACCTTCGAGCACGTCGGCGTTGAGGTCTTCGTGCCTGCCGCTTCGGACGGCCGCGATGAAGTTCCCGTAGGGGCCTCCGGGGCCCACAGCAAGCCGGTTCTTCAGCTTCATCGGTACTTTCTTGCCCTGGTTGTCGTAAGCGCCGCCGAGCAGTTGCACGTAACCACCCTCACACTGAACGCAAGTGCCGGTACGAACACCACGAAAAGTCGCCGCTTCCTTGCTGCCTTTGGCCGCACACAGATTGTGGACCTCGTACAGCATCGGGGCAGTGGGGAAGTCGTAATAGATGATCTGCGTGTTGGGCACGTTGCCGGCGTCGTTGAACACGAATCGGCCGCCGATGCTCATTGTCCTGCGCGGCAGCATCGTCTCGCCCAGGCACCAGCGGGCCATGTCGATCTCGTGAACGCCCTGGTTGCACGATTCGCCGTCGCCGGTGTTCCAGATGAAGCTGCAATCGTACTGTAGCCGGTCGCGATAGATCGGCTCCTTGCGGGCCGGTCCGCACCACAGATCGTAGTCCACGTGGTCGGGGATCGGAAGTGGTGTGCTGCGCTTGCCGATGGACGCGCGCGGCTTATTGGCAAAGGCGGTGATGTACTTGATCTTACCGAGGTTCCCCTCGCGGACAAACTGGATCGCGTCGGCCACCGACTGCTGCGAGCGTCGCTGTGTGCCCACCTGCACAATCCGGTTGTATTTCCGCGCCGCGGTGACCATCTGCCGGCCTTCCCAGATGAAATGCGCCAGCGGTTTCTCGCAGTACACGTCTTTACCCGCCTGGCAGGCCCAGATGGTGGGCAGCGCGTGCCAGTATTGCATGGTCGCCACGGTGATCACGTCGAGGTCCTTCTTCTCGATCAGCTTGCGGACATCGACGAACTGTTCGACAACGTGGTTATAGTCCTTCTTGATTCTAGCCGCACAACCTTCCAGGCGACGCCTGTCCGGATCGCACACGGCGACGACCCGAACGCCGTCGAGCCTGCTCATGCCGGGCAGATGTGCACCGGCACCGCGAACTCCCAACCCGACGATACCCACGCGGATCTCGTCGTTGGCCCCCAATACTCGCGACGCGGCAACCATGGGCAGCCCCATCGACGCCGTTGCAGCGGCCGAAGTCTGAAGAAATCGTCTACGTGTGATAGACATTGGTATGCTCCTTTCGGTTTGAAGGTTACCAAAACTGTCAGAGAACCTTGGTAATGCCAGGCATCGCAACCGGGTACAGACCATCCGCACCAGGCAGAACGGGCGGTTCGGCGTCCAAGGCGTAGCGCTCTGGGGCCAGGCTCATTTTGGAATTGATCGCGTCCTCCCAGCGGATCACCTTGCCGGAGTAGCTGGCCATGCGGCCCATGATCGCGGTCATCGTGCTGGTCGCCCCGTACTCGGCCTCGTTGTGTGGCTTGTTCTGGCGGATGGCATCGAACAACACGTCATGTTCGACTTGGTACGGGTTGGGGATGCGGTCGCGGAATCGCCACTTGCCGGCCCCTTCGATCCGGCCGCGCCGGATGTTGGCCTCGCCGCCCGTACCATGAGCGTGCTCCGAGATGCTGTTCCAGCAGCCGGGAATCCGCCGGTATTGGCTGAACATCTTGGTGCCATCCTGGTAGGTGAACTCGACAAAGTGATGGTCGTAGAGGTTGCCGTACTCATAGCCAATGCAAACCTGTCGGCCGCCTTGGCCCTGAGCGGTAATGGGGTGTTCGCCCTTGAGCCAATTACACACGTCCAGCTCGTGGATGAGCCCGCCGACGAACCCATCGCCGCACACCCAGAGGAAGTAATACGGGTTGCGCAACTGGTACTCCATCTCTGTCATGTCGGCCTGGCGGAGAACGCGCGACAGCCCACTGCCGTTCCGGTAGCATCGCATGAAGACAATATCGCCGATGGCGCCGTCGTTCAGCCGCTTGATGGTTTCCTGGAACTTGAGGTCGTGGCGGCAATTCAGGCCAACGGCGACTTTCAGGTTCTTTTTCTTGGCTTCTTCGTTGGCGGCCAATAGTTGACGGATGCCCGGGGCATCGGTGGCAACGGGCTTCTCCATGAATACGTGTTTGCCCTGCTTGACGGCATATTCGAACTGCACGGGCCGGAAGTGCCCCGGCGTGGTCAGGATCACCATGTCCACACCGGCGTCAATCGCCTGCTTGTATGCCTCGAAACCGAGGAAGCGGCGCTCGGGTGGCACGTCGACCTTCGCGCCGAATCCTTGGTGTTTTTCCCGATCATAGCGGGCCTCCTGGCCCTTGGTGAGGGCGGAAAGGCTGGCCTGGAGCCGGTCCTCGAGAACGTCGGCCATGGCCCAGAGCTTGACAGGGCCCTTGGTGTTGAGGGCTTGAGTGATGGCGCCTGTGCCCCGGCCGCCGCAGCCGATCAGGGCAACCTTGATCGTCTCGTCGCCCGCCGCATGGGCGCTCCGCACAATGCTCAGGCTGCCGACCAGGCTTGTGCCGATAGCCGCCGCGGTGGAATTCCTGAGGAAGTTGCGGCGAGAGCTCTTTCCTGTGCCGGATTTGCTGTGGACGTCGTTCATACTTGGTTCTCCTTAAACTCTGTGTCATAATGGGGAAATGTGCAATCGTTCACGGGTTTTCAGGGTTCTCGGGACCTTCCCGAGAAGACTTGCCCTAAACCCATTATTTCGATTCTATGTAGGGCAATCAGGCTTGTCAAGGACCTTTCTGCTGATGCCCCGCAAGGATTCCCAAAAACCGGTAAGGAAAATCCCTGGAAATTTCACGGAATATTTGCAAGCGGCCGTCTCGGCCGCCCAATGCGGGCCGGCTTCCCGCGCTCCGGCCCCCTTGGCGGACCGGCTGCCGGTTGGATATAATAACCCGCCGCGCTCGAATTTCTACTGAAAAAGCTGACACCCAGCCAACGTTGGACAAATACCATGCCTCGGATTGCCATTCTCGGAGGTGCGGGCTACACCGCCCTGGAGCTAATTAAGATTCTGCTGCGTCATCCTGAGGCGGAGATCGTCGCGGTGACCGACCTGCATGAGGGTCAACCGCATGTGGCCATGATCCACCCCTCGCTGACCGGGCGGCTGGACCTCTGCCTGGAGCAGCTCAGCCCGGCCGAGGTGGCCGCCCGGGCCGATTGCGTCTTCGGCTGCCTGCCGCACGGCGTGAGCGCCTCGCTGGTTCCACAGCTTCTCCGCGGCGGCACGCGGGTGGTCGATTTCAGTGCCGACTACCGGCTTGACGACCCGGAGGTGTTTGCCACATGGTACAACCAGAAGCATGCCGATCCCGAGCGGCTGGGCAAGGTCGTCTACGGCCTGCCCGAGCTGTTCCGCCCGCAGATCCCCGACGCCCCGCTGGTAGCCAACCCGGGCTGTTATCCCACGTCGGCCATCTTGCCGCTGGCCCCGCTGCTGAAAGCCGGCTTGATTGAGCCGCGCGGGATCATCATCGATTCCAAGACCGGCGTCTCCGGCGCCGGGCGGACGCCCAGGCTGACCACCCATTACACCGAGTGCAATGAGAGCATGTCCGCCTACAACGTCGGTCGTCACCGCCACACGCCCGAGATCGATCAGATTCTCGGCACGGTCGCCGGCACGCCGGTCGAAGTGATCTTCGCACCCCACCTGGTGCCCATGGACCGCGGAATACTGACCACCACCTACTCCCAGCCCGCTGCGGACGTGAGCGAAGAGCAGGTGCTCCAGACGCTGCGCGATTTCTACGCCGACGAGCCATTTGTCCGCGTGGTGGACCATCTGCCGGGAACGAAGGACTCGTGGGGGACGAATTTCTGCGACATCACCGCGCGGATCGTCCGCGGTCGGGTGCTCACGATCAGTTGTCTCGACAATCTAATCAAGGGTGCATCCGGCGCCGCAGTACAGAACTTCAACATCATGTACGGTTATCCGGAGGCTACCGCGCTGCTGTAGGAGGCGACTCCAGTCGCCGAAAAACTGCCAGAATACCTAACCAACTTAAACAGTAAACGGGATTTGGATATCGGGACTCGGGACTCGGGGCTCGGGGCTGGGAATCAGAACCACAGCGAATTCCCGAGCCCCGAGTCCCTAACTCCAAGTCCCGAGTTCCCATGTCCATCCCTGTCCCCAAGGATTTCCTGCTGGCTGGCGTCCACTGCGGGATCAAGAGCGATCCGCAACGGCAGGACTTGGCGCTGGCGGTCTCGCAGCGCCCGGCCACTGCTGCCGGGGTTTATACGCAAAACTTGGTCTGCGGCGCGCCGGTGACGCTCAATCGTCAGCGGACGCCCGGCGATCGGATGCGCGTAGTGGTGGTCAATTCGGGCAACGCCAACGCGTGCACCGGCGAGCGGGGGTTGCGGGACGCCCGCCGGATGGCCCGGATGGCCGCCGCCGCCTGCGGTGCCGAAGAAGATCAGGCGTTGGTCCTTTCCACCGGGCTGATCGGCAAGCTGCTGCCGATGGACAAGATCGAGCAGGGGATCGAGTCGGCCGCCGCCAGACTCGGCCGCGATGAGCAGTCGCTGATCTCGGCCGCCCGCGGTATGATGACCACCGACACGGTGCACAAGCTGGCCGGGCGGAGCTTGACGCTTTCCGGCAGCAAGATCCAGATCACCGGCATGGCGAAGGGCGCCGCCATGATCGGTCCGAACATGGCCACCATGCTGGCGGTGATCCTGACCGATGCGTTGCTTGAGCCGGAGGCGGCCCAAGCAGCACTGAAGGCGGCCGTCGACGACAGCTTCAACTGCATCAGCGTCGAGGGACACACCAGCACCAGCGACGCGGTGCTGCTCCTGGCCAACGGGGCGGCTGATCGCCGACAGAGTCGCCTCCCACAGTGCGAGCCGCTTTCCGGCGAGGACCTGGCCGTTTTCTGCAAGGCGCTCGACGAGGTCTGCGTCGAGCTGGCCCGGGCCATACCTGCCGACGGCGAAGGGGCCTCGCACCTGATTACCATCAAAGTAACCGGTTGCGCCGACTGCGAGTCCGCCCGGCAGATTGCCAAGACCGTGGCCAACAGCCCGCTGGTCAAGACGGCCGTCGCCGGTGCCGATCCCAACTGGGGGCGGATCGTCTCGGCGGCCGGTTACGCCGGGGTCCCGTTCGACCCGGCCAAGCTTAGCCTGCGCGTCAACGGAACGTTGCTTTACGGAGCCGGCTCGCCGGTCGAGTTCGACGCCCAGACCGTCTCCAACTCGATCCGCAACAACCGCGATACGCTGATCCAACTCGAACTGAGTGAAGGCACCACCGGTGGACGCTTCTGGACCACCGACCTGACGGCTGAATACGTGCGCCTTAACGCCGATTACCACACATGAACAGCCCGCTTAGACACTTGCAGACCGGCATGGTGATCTTGGTGATCATCGCGCTGATCGGCACGTTCGGCTATTGGCTGGCCGGGTGGAGCGTGCTCGACTCGGCTTACATGGTGGCCACGGTCCTCTCGACCGTGGGCCTGGG
>JAUWHT010000446.1 GCA_030605745.1 Pirellulales bacterium
GAGCCCCGCCCGATCGGCCTTGGATGCCAGTCCGGCGAGTCCCTCGCCGCCACGGTGCATCTTTCGCCACCACTGGGCCAGCTTGTGCTTCCCCTGCCAATTCAGGCAGTCGATCATCGCCGCGTGGACGCACGACCCGCCGGCGTAGTTGTGCTGCCGCAGGACCTTGGGCAGGTCCATCGGCGGGATGGTCTTGTAGGAAGTCGGAAGTCGGAAGTCGGAAGTCGGAATTCCCACTTCCGAATTCCCACTTCCGAATTCCAAGATTTCGATCCGCTCGCAGCCGCAAAAAACGGCTGTCGTAAGAGCGGCAATCAGCAGCAGCCAAAAGGCGCCCTCGACAACATTCAACTTCATCGCTTAACCTCCGAAACAATCAACCGCCGGTTTATGGCCGTCGACCAAGCCGTATATCTCCTTTAGCGTTGTGGTGTTCGCACCGAGATCCTGCGCTTGGTCGACGGCCCTGTTTGCCAACTTCGTCATTCCTCCACTCTCCACTCTCCACTCTCCACTCCCCCTCAAGGCACCAACGTAAACCGGTACCTGTAGAACGGGCTCCTCGCCAGGTCGGCCGGCTCGGTCAATCGGTCGGCCAGGTGTTTCACCGGATCGACGCCCCCGCCCACCCGATCGGCCATCGCACAGGCATGGCTGCAAAACGGCGGGCGCTCCCGGTCCTCCTTTTCCGGATTGATCCAACGTCGGACCACAGGTAAGTGCAACAGTGCAGCCATGGCCAGACTCCAATAGCCGTAATCACAGCCACAGTACAGCTTCATGTACCGAGTTGCTTCCGCCCGGTCGTACATCGGCCAGCGACACGAGGGATTCACTGTGTACAGGTCGTACCGCCCGGGCCACTGGCGTACTTGCGTCGAAAGCCTGACCGCCCGACCGCCGGCAAATTGCAGGACTTCCAGCAGGAACAAGTCCTTGCCCCACCAGGCCGCCTTGGCGGCATGGCTGTGCCAGCCCCGTCCGGCCGCCGCGATCCATCCCCGCCGCCGAAACAGCAGCAAGTCGCCGTCACGTATCAACGGGCGAATCTCCGAGTAACGAGCAGTGTTCATTCTCCACTCTCCACTCATATCACGTTCACACGGAATCGGACCAAAATCACCTGTCCGTCGGTCGGTGTTAGCTCAAACTCGACCAGGTGCCGCCGGCCAGCGATCGTAAAGGCCTCGTTTGTAGAGACGTCAAGCACGTGGCGAAGGTTGTAGCCCGTCTCATCGACCGTCCAAAGTGCATCGGTTTGCAGGCTGTTGAAAATCAGATCGGCAACGTCCAGCGATACGTCGCTGTGTCCGGTGACCACCGCCCGGCTGTCCGCGTCCTGATCGTCCAGCAGATAGACGGAGTACTTGGCCGAAGCGATATCTACCTGCACGATGGCCTGACCGTCGTCGCCGACGATCCGGGCGAGCAATGTAACCGACCCGTTCTTAAACGCCGCGCCGTGAATGTCAGTAGCAGCCGCCATGGGGATGAATATCGTTAGCTTATTTCCTCGTTGTGCGTATAGCAGAGCACCGTCACGCCGGTGGTGCGGCTATTGGCCGACTCCTACTTGATTGTCTCGCTCATTGTGCCCTTGCTTTCTGCACGTGACCTTCGTAGATTTCGCCCAGTCCCAATTGCTCCGCCCGACTCACCTTCACGGTCGCTATCGCCAGCAACTCGGCCTTCTCGTCAATTTCCTTTTCGGCATCAACGATCAATACACCAGCGCCGACCAGGGCATCAATCATCGCCATCCGGTCCGGTAGACTCAGATCAAGCTGCGTAGTATCCCGACAGATCATCCGGTGCGCCACGCGGGCCACCGTCTGGATCTCGGCTGAGAGATTCGCATCGACGGTAGCCGCCTCGATCCGACCGAACCGTCCAACCTGACCCGACCAAGCCAGCAACTCGGCGGACGAAATCGGGCGCAACGTGTCCCGATCCTTGACGTTCAGTGCCGCGGCCGCTTCCCTCTCGGTCAGAGCCGCATACTGCGGTAGCGCAAGTTCCGCACGTAAGACTTCGCAGTTCATCGCTTCTCCTCATTCAGCATTCAGCATTAGCTCCAACTCCTCATCACAATCGTCATCGCGTTCAAAAGCGTCCTGAAATTCCTCCTCCGTCAGATCATTCCATTCCGGCTGATAGACGTCATCCCAATCCCAGGCCTCGCCACACGGCTGATCGGTACTCGCCTCCGCGGCCAGAAGCGGTCGCTCGTCATCCTCGGCTTGGTTCAACTTTTTCTGACAGTGAATCTGCTCGTAGCGACGCCGATCGCTCTCTCGTAGCTCCATTTGCAACTTCAACTCTCCCGGCGCGCCGGGATCGGCGACTTTCCCGGCACGCCGGGAAAGCGCTGCTTCCATGCGGCAGGCCAGGCACGGCATGGCGACCAGTGCCCCACAGCCGGGACACCGCTCGGGCGGACCGTTCGGCCGCACGGTTGGCACCCTGGCCGCATAATCGGCCCGCCGGCCCGCAGCGACCGCTCCGACCGTTGAGCGGCTTACGCCGGTTACCCGCGCGACCGCCCGCTGAGAGAGCTGCCCATCAGCCAGCAGCCGCTTGACTTCCTCGATCACGGCCGGATCGACCATTTTGCTAGTTACTCAAAGATGCCGAGCGCAGGATTGTTTGAGAGTTCTGGCGGGGCCTGCGCCCGGCGCCGTCTGGAACTGGGGGGGATCTTCCAGAACGAGACGGGGTTCCTGGGAAAAGGAAAGAAACCCAGGACGTGAAGTGCGAGAATTGACGCGGCAACGGTCACGGATATTTCTCCGCGGGTACGTTGCCACGAAAGAGCCTACACTATTTTGGCGATTTTTTCAAGAGAAGTTTTTGGCCAGCTCGGCGTAACCCCTTAACCCACGACGGCTTCGGACACGGCAGAAAAGCAAAGTGGCCGGCCGACGACGCTAGCAACGTACCCCCGTTGGGTGGCCGCCGACCGGCACCAACACCATTCTAGGGGGGAAGTCGGAAGTGGGAATTCCGACTTCCGACTTCCGATCTCCACTAACTGCCCCAGGCGTTGTCCTTCAGTTGCTCGGCCGTGATCTGCGAGAAGTCCCGGCCGCAGACCGGACACCGCGTGATCAGCCGCGGCAATAAAACCCAGGGGGGGCCCCAAACGTAAAAGCATAGTGTCCCATCCGGCATGATGACTGCCGTTAATCGCTGGCCGCACGGACACTGCCCTTTGATCTTCTCCATGGTTCCGCCTCGCTGAGGAGTTCCGGACGCACCACAACCACGTCCTTCGGCGCCTCGATCCCGATCCGCACCTCCCGCCGCCCGATTCGCACGACGGAGATTTCGACGTCGTCGCCAACCAATAGCCGCTGGCCGAGTTTTCGACTCAAAACGAGCATTTCAGATTCCTTTCTGGTTTAGCTGTCAGCTATCAGCTTTCAGCCTTATAGTGTACAGACGTTCAGTCCCAGCGCGCCGGGGTAGGTGTACAACTGTCCACTATTGCCTCGGGCGCTTGGCCCGCTTGATCTCCTTGGGCAGCGGCAGCAAGCCGGCCTCCTTGTCGTCCTCGGCCGGCTTCTTGTCGAGGAACCATTTGACGGCCGCCGACTTGCTCGCATCGGCCGGAAGTTCGCCCTTGACCTGTTTGCCCAACTCGCGGCTGAGGGCGACAAGCTGTGGCTTCGTGTGCAAGTTCCAATAGGCTTCCGACAGCGGTCCGGCCTGCTCGGCCGGCCATGCGTTTTCCAAATTGATTTCGAGATCCTTGACGATCTGCTCCACGTCCTCCGCCGGCACCAACTTAACCGGTCCGGTCTTCTCGTCGAAGAAACACCCGGCAAGGAACTTCGCCGCGATTTCCTCGATCGTGTCGTCATCCAGCGCTTGTTGGGCAGCCCATAGGTCCGGGAGCCCGTTGCGAGATCGTACATTTCCCTTACACAACGAGGTGAGCAACCTGTCGAATCGAAACCACAGGTTCGTATCTGGTCGTGCCCATCGACCGACCAACATGAGGAAGAATCGGTGGGTCGTCGTCGGCTGGGCCTCGCGCCACAGCCAGTTGGCGATCAGGTATCGCTCCCAGTCGATCTTCCACTGGTACAGCCGCTTGGCGAATCGGCGGGCCTGCTCTTTCGCCTTGCGTGCCTCCTCGGCCGCCAGCCGCTTCTTCACCGCCGCAGTCAGCTTCTTCGGCTTCTTCGGCTTTCCGCCTACCGCCTTCCGCCTTCCGCCTTCCTTTTTGGCGTACTCCACCTGGAGCTTGTCCCATAGCTTCGTGTTGATCGCTCGCTGTTCGGTTCCTTCGCCGAACTCGCCGGGAACTACGACGATGTCCAACTTCGCCCGCTCCTGATCGGTTGGCGTGAACACCTTCGTCCGCCGACCTATCGCCACATTGTACTGCTCGCCTTGCATCGGGCGCGTCGTCAATGCGACGACATCCTGCAACGTCCCATCGCGGAAGCACTCGACAGGCAGGATCCCGCCATCTCTCTTTAGGTCGATATCGACGGCCTTCTCGATTGCACTGAGCAACTTGGGATGCACGGCGTAAGGCACGATCTCCCGGGCGTGGGTAGCCGGTATTTCGCCCGAAATAATCCGCTTCTGAAGCCCCGCCGACAGCTTCAGAAGCCGCAGCCGGTTGCTGATGTGGCCTTGCGTCACACCCAGCCGCGCGGCCAACTCCGTCTGGGTCGGCGCCCCATCGCCTTCGAGCAGCGCCTGAAACCCCCGGGCCTCTTCGATCGCGTTAAGGTCCTTCCGCTGGAGGTTTTCCAGCACGCTGATCTCACGGGCCTGCCGATCGGTCAGTTCCCGAACCACGGCCGGGATCGCCTCGAGTCCCGCCGCCCGTGCGGCCCGCCAACGCCGCTCGCCGGCCACGACCTCGAACCCGTCCGCCTTGCCATTTCCGCCGCGGCGGACCCGCACCTTGCGGACCACGATCGGCTGCAACAGCCCGTGCGCCTTGATCGACTGGGCCAACTCGCCAATCTCACTCTTTGCAAAATCCTTCCGCGGGTTGAACCGGCTCGACTGGATCTCGTCGAGCCGAATATCGATGCCTTGTCCTCGCAGTTCGCCAATCTCCATCAGCGGAGTCGTCTTAGCCTTCCGCTTTGCTCGCTTCGTCGCTATAGCCATTGTCAGGTCTCCCTGTAACGCCCCCGGCGCGCCGGGGACTCGTAATGTTTATGTGCTTTCGCACAACGGCCTTTCGCAGTCGCCAACTCATTATGTACGCATCTTCGTCCACGTCGTCGTATGCGTGATGCAGCACTGATATTGCACGGAACCCGCACTTGAAGAAGAACAACTGAGCCGCCAAATTTCTTTCCCGGACTTGAACCAGGAGCCGATTGCGACGTCGCGGGTCAAGTTTCCCGATCAGTTCATCGACCATTTGGGTGCCGATGCCCCGGTGCCGATAATCCTCCGCCACCGCAAAATCAGAGACATGGATACACTTCTTGTGGAGGATATAGAGCATGAATCCCACCACGCGATCCTCGTGTTCCGCAACCGTGCCAGTGCAGCTTCTTTTTTCGAGGTAACGGACAAAGTCTTCAGCTGGCCAGGGGAACTCGAAGGCTTCGTTTTCAATATCGAGGACTTCGGGCATGTCGCGCCGGATCATCCAGCGGATGTGTACCAGACAACGCCTCGGCGTCTTTTCGGCTACACGTGTCATCGCGGTTTCCCCGTAGCACAAGATTCATCCTTGCTCTTCCGCCACGGCACACCGTAGCGGGCGGCCAGTTGTTGGACCTTCATGTGGAAGAACGCACCGGCAGAGCGAAGTGTTCCCGCTTGGCGCATCGCCTCCACGTCGCCGAGTATCTTCTCCAGGTCCCGCAGCGGAACGTCGTGAAACACAACCAGGTCGGCCGTCTTGCCGGCCACGTACTTACCCATTTTCGGGTCGCGCACGACATTGAGTATCCGCCGCTCGAGCCGCCGCTTCTGCTGGAGCGGATGAGCAACTTCGTCCACAGTCGCGGCGATCGCCTCGGCCACCGCCGCGCCGATCGGCACGGGCCCATCTGCGCGCGCACAGGTGCTTTCTTGCGCGCTATTGGTATCATTGGTATTCTTGGTACCAAACTGTTCATTGGTACTTTGGTAAGTTAAATCTTTGTTTTTATTGGTACCAAGAAGGCTGCCGGGTTTTCGGCTGAAAACCCGGCAGGCCGGAGGCGGATTTGCCGTGTTTTCTAGGGTTTCGGCGGTTTTGGTGCCGGGTTTTCCGCCGAAAACCCGGCACTGTTTGGTGGCCCCATCGTGGGGTTTGGTATCCTCCGGGGCTCCCGACACGTCGGGAGCCTCGAAGGGCAGCCGGCCTTGCGGGTCCGGCCGTGCCGGGCGGTCGCCCGGGTTTGGATGATAGACGTAAACGTGCAACGCGCCGCGCCGCTTGTCCCGATCAACAATCTCGATCAACCCGTGCTTCTCCAAAGCGCTCAGCCAATTGGCCGCTGAGCTGCGGTCTCGGCCTAATTCGTAAGCAATCATCTTGCAGTTAACCACCAGGTACCCCGGCCGCCCGCCCGCATAATGCCAGAGCCACTCAAAACACAGCTTGGCCGCCGGCCCCACCGCCGTGTCTCGCCTAAGCGGTTGCAACGTGTCCCATTCCGTGTGTTGCATCAAAAAAGCATCCCTTCTTCTTCCTCAACGTAACTCGGACCGTTCAACAGAATGTGCGGCTTGCAGCCGTTCCAATTCTGCGCTAGCAGCCGCCTCCATCTCGTCCCGTTGCACATCGCGCCCGGGCCAATGCTCGCCACTAATGTTCTCTAAGAATAGGCTGCGAGTGTCCATGGTTGCAATCGCGTAGTGCAGCCAGGTCGGCCAGTTGCGTGGCGGCGGTAAGTCATTTGTCATCATTCCCTCCCTCCGCCTCAATTGCAGTCCAGAAACGGCACGCCGGGTCTTTTGCCCGGATATCCGTCCCTGGGCCAAGCGTCCAACAATGGCGCATCAACGCGCACTTCTGATATGGCCTCGCGCCGGACTGGTTGTGTGTGCGGTGCTTGCATGTTCGACATGTTTCACCCTCCGGTCCCGTCCCAGGCCGAGCAGCGTGCCCCTTGTATGGAATCCGCGGAGCTGGCAACTCGTCGCCAAACAGGTCGCGTTCAATCATCACGTCTCCTGCGGTTCTGTGCGTCGCGCTCAACCATTTGTGCAAGCAACGATTTTCCGAAGCGCAGCCGCTGGATCTCGGCTTGCTGTTGATTCAAGAGCATCAGGGTAGAGTGACGCAACCCCGGGGTCTCCATATTGTCCGAGTTTTCGAGCCAATCCCGCAGCACCAATTCCATCTCGGCGGTTATTTCTGCTTTCATCTTTCTGCTTTCCCAATCCCCAATCCCCAATCCCTCACCCCTTCGCCCGCCCCACAATCACATACGGCCGGTTCACGATTGACGGGATCAGCTTCGCCCGCCGCCTGGACAACGCCAACACACAGAAGCACCCCTCGCGGTTGAGCGCCTCGACCCACCGCGAGCCGCCGCGTGTGCAGAATCGCAAGAACCGAAACGGTCCCCGCTCGGCCAGGTTGATTCGACTGCCGGGAACACCGCGAGCGTGAAAGTACGGCCCACCACGCGCCCGAAAGCAGTCACCCGGCCGCAACACCGTCCTCGGCCCGATCTGTAGTTCGTTGCATGAATTCATCCTTCATCCTTCCTCATTCATCCTTAAAAACAGCCGGCCCCGCGCGTTCCTTGCACGGGACCGGCCAACCAGGGGGTGTACACACGTGAACCACGGTTCTCCAGGCCGCGGTGGGGTAAAGAGTGGAAGTCGGAAGTGGGAAGTCGGAAGTGGGAATGCGGAAGGCGGCGGGCCCGTTTTCGTTGCCTCTCGGCAAGATTCGGCCGGCCCGCCGCCAGGGGCTGCAAGGCCCCGGAATCCCCGGCGTGCCAGGGGGGATAGTGAATAGTGGATAGTGGATAGTCCGCCGCGGCGGACTGACCACTGACCACTATCCACTTTTTCGTTCGACGTCGTCCACGAAATCCTCGAGGAACGCCGCCGGCACCGGCAGCCGCTCGACCGCGTCGCGCTCCTCGTCGGTCGCGTTGATGTAGAACTGGCTGGTCGCCAGACTCGAATGGTCCAGCCGCTTCTGCACTACCCAGGGCGACGCGATCGCGGCGAACCGTGTGCCGCACGCCCGCTTCAGGTCGTGCAGCTTGATCCGGTCTTCCCCTTTCAATCCGGCCGCCTCCTGAATCTGCCACCACTACCGGTAGAACTTGCTCTCGGAGTGCGGGAACGCAAACACCAGCGGCCCTGCGCTGCGGATCCGCATCAGGTGCTGGAGCACCAGCCGGCAGACCGGTTTTGAGCGCTCCGCGTGGCACTTGTCGCCCTCGGCCGGCAGCCGGACCTCCGCCTCCTCCCAGTCGACCCCACTCCACCGCAGCGCAAACAGCCCGCCGCGGCGGAACCCGACTGTCAGTGCGGTCACCAGCAGCGCCTTCCACCAGTGGCCCGGATCCACACGGTCGAGCACCGGGTGTGTTGCGATCCCGGCCGCCCGATAGATCGCGTCGAGCACTTGGTCGCTCACCTTCCGCGGCATCCGCCGGTACTGGCGGACCGGCCGCGTCCAAGGCACCCGCTCGATCGCCCAGAGCGCATCGCGATTCCGCGGCCCCGGCGGGCCCGCCTTCGACAGAATCGCCCCCAGGTGCCGCAAGTGTTTGTTCACCGTCGCCGCCGCCAGCGGGTCCCCCTTGTACCTCACACAAAGACGCAAAGGCGCCGCCCAGCCACCCAGCTCGAACAGCGTCAGTTGCCTTTGCGCCTTTGCGTCTTTGCGTGAGCCCTGTGACCCCTGTGACCCCTCCAACAAGCTCGCCTTGAACTCCGCCAGCCGCTGCGAGTCGATCTCTCGAAGCGGCAGGTTCCCCGTCACTCGCGACCAATGGGCCAGCGACTCCCGGTAGGCGTCCAACGTCCGCGGCGAGGTCCCCACCAAGAACTGCGGCACATACACCCGCTCGAAGAACTCGCCCAGCGGCAGGCCGGCCACGTCTGGCGAGGAGGGGCGAGTCCGCCGCGGCGGAAGGGACGAGGGGCCAGGGGCACCGGGCGATAATCTGCCTATCTCGTTCATTGGCCCCTGACCTCTGATCCCTGGCCCCTGACCCCTCTCGTCCCTGATTTCTGAAAGATAGCACGCCGTTTGACCCCCCGGGCACAAAGTGTCCCTGCTCACCACGGAGACGCGGAGGCCACGGAGAAGAAAAAAGGCAGTTTTCTCCGTGTCCTCCGCGTCTCCGTGGTGTCTATTCTAGGTGTATTTTCCGCCGAAAACGCCCATTCCGCCGGGCCGTGAACATTCAAGCACAGACACCCGGGCCTACAAATCAGGCATTTTCCCGTCGGACAGCACCCAACAGGAGGGGCTAAAGAGCCAGCCCCGAGAGTGCCATCACCGCCGATCGCTCAGCGGTAACGGCAGATTGTATAGATTTCTATAAGCCTGTCAAGTCGAGATCAGAGATTCTGTTCCGGCATCGGAGAAGACCCGAGACAGGAGGTTCGAGGGCGTCGTGTCCAACGCCTCTGCGATCTTGGCAAGAGTGCCCAGGCTTGGATTGAGCTTTCCGCCCTCCAAATTGCAGATATGCGAGGCAGGCAGTCCTGTCCGGCGAGCCAATTCGCTTTGGCTCATTCCAATCTCACTGCGGAGATGCCGCAGGTTGTGGCGGAACAAACTGTGCAGTTCTTGGGGTTGCACTTTCATGCCTCCTATTATAGAATCATGTAATCGTATTTGTCAATGCTGGTCGTTTTGCCGTTCCTGTTGTCTGAAGAGCAGTTCGAAGATGCCAGTGAGCACGAGCCCCTGTAGGCCACCGATAACGGAGATCGTGCCGACGATTCTCAGTGATGGCTCGGTGAGATTAGCCAAGCCAACTACCACTGCCAGCACAAACATTACTCTCAGACCCAGGTTTCCAAAGTTCGTCATCCCGTATCTCCTATTTCCCTTTGTCAACGTCACCGGCCCGGCCCCCGCGGCCTAACCACTAACCCTTGGATTGACCATGGGTACACCACTACCACCGTTTGCCGTAGAGGATGGTGATTTAGTGAAATCGCTCCGGGAATATCGAGAGCCACTTGCAGCCGAGGTTTATAAGACCGACGGCTACCACGCAGAACATCCATCCGACTGCGCACACGCCACCGCAGCACGCTTTCGTGGCGCGTTGCAACTACTCGACCGGATCTTGACAGCTTCCCAGGAGCTTTTTCCGTAATGTTTCCCATTGGCTCTGCGGTATTTCGAGCGAATCAAAGCCTTTGGTGTGGATTTCCGCCCCATGGGCAGTTTCCACGACCCTCAAGATTTGATCGACGTTCAACACCACCCTTCCCCCTGAAGCCTCAATCATTTCAAATTTGGCCATGATGGCACTCTCCTTACCTACTGTTAGTGTGATTAACAAATCGATTCACGTCGTCGCGCTTGAGGACAAGTTTTCCGTCCACGTGTACGTGAACGGGAAGTTGGACGCTCAGTACGGCACCGGCCCAAAAGAATGGGCTGAGCACCTGGCCAACATGCTGGCGGCGGGCGACTGTCCACGTTGCAGCGCCAACGACACACATGCCGGTCGTTACGCAGGGTCCTTAAACAGTAATTCCTAGTGTTCCCCATGCCGGTGAACTCTGCATTTCCCATGTTTTTCCCCTAGCCCCTAACTTCAAGTTTTGCACATATTTCAACCGTTTTCGAGGCGGTTGCTCGGCGTTTTTGTTGGTCGGTTCAGCGGGCTGGACTCGCCGTCGACCCCTTGGGGCCGACGCGCGGCGCTCTCAGCCCGCCAAGCTGAGA
>JAUWHT010000344.1 GCA_030605745.1 Pirellulales bacterium
GTTGCACATGGCGGGCAAGACGGTGGCGGAGGCCAAAACGGCGTTGGAGAAGCACCTCTCGCAGTATTTCGACTCGCCCGAGGCCACCGTCGACGTGATCGCCTACAACAGCAAGGTGTATTACGTGGTGACCGAGGGAGCTGGGCTGGGCGACAACATCGTGCGGATCCCGATCACGGGCAACGAGACGGTACTGGACGCGATCAGCAACATTGGCGGGCTCTCGCAGTTGTCCAGCACGAACATTTGGCTTGCCCGGCCTGCACCCGGCGGTTTCGGCTGCGAGCAAATACTGCCGGTGGACTACGACGCGATTACTCGGGGCGGTTCTACAGGAACGAATTACCAGCTTTTGCCGGGCGATCGGGTATTCATCGCCCAGGACGAGACGCTGGCGTTGACGAATTTCATCGGCAAGCTTGTCGGTCCGATCGAGCGGATCGCCGGCGTGGCCTCGCTGAGCACTTCAACCATCCGCGGCTTCCAGATGCTCGGCCGCAGCTACAACCGAAGACGGTGGTAATATGGCAAAGTCAATACGGTTGGTATCCATAATGGCGTTTGTGGTAGTTTATGGCAGCCTTTTGCTGTTTGTACTGCAATCCGGCCGGACGGTTTGGGCAGGTCCTTGTTTGGGGTATCCTTGCTGCGGCGAGTGTGTTTGCATCCCCAATGCCCGGGACTTCGGCTATTTCCGGACATTCTGGCGGCAGTGGCCCACTGAACTGCACCCCCGCCAGACCTTCCCCCAGTCGATCGGCACCGAAACCGTGCCGACACCCAAGGGTCAGGAGCAATTGCCGATGCCCGAGGTTAGAGTCCCTGAGAGGCTCCAGTGGGAAGGCGCTCCGGGCGTATTGCCCGGCGAACCCCCTGTGGAACCGCCCTTGGAAGAGGGACCCTTGCCCGTCGAGGAACGTTTTCAGATCGAAGGTGGCGCGCCCATCTTGCCAAGCGAGCCGGCGGAGGCCCCAACCCCGGCGGCGGATGCCCCCGCCACGGAACCTCCCATGCCGGTGCCGGACACGCCGCCAGAGATACAAGAGGAACCGGCAGAGCCAGCTCCCACGCAAGAGGAACCGCCGAAGAAGGCACTTCGCGCCAACTGGACGGCGGCCCTGAACCCCGAATTCCGTGGCAACGCCGGCCGGAGCAGGGGATTGTATCCTTCAACCGAAGAGCAAGAAGCAGCCCCAACTACAGCCTTGGACGGCTTCTGCCCGGTCGAGTTGGGCAAGCATGAGCGGTGGACGCCGGGCGATCCGCGATGCACGGCGGTGCACGCAACTCGGACCTACCAGTTCTCCGGTCCGGCCCAGCGCCGGCTCTTTCTGGCCGATCCCGACCGCTACGCACCGGCACATTCAGGCAACGACCTGGTGTTGACCGTGGACGAGCATCGCCGCGTCCCCGGCAAGACGGACTACTGTGTCACCTACGACGGCCGCCTCTACATGTTCTCTACCGCGGCCACCCGGGCGCGATTCGAGAAGAATCCGAAACGCTACGCCAAGGCCGTCGAGCGCAGGTAATGTGCTCTCCCTGTGGCGCCCAGGATGTCCCTGGCGTTGTTGCAAAGGGGTTAGGTGCAATCAGAGCTACGAGAGATTCGTATGGAAGGCAAGATTTTCCTGAATGGTGAGCCGGTGGCTGCGGAACAGGCGCGGATCTCCATCTTTGACCTGGGCTTTCTGTATGGGGTAACCTTTATCGAGGCCATACGCACTTTCCGGCATAAGCCGTTTAAGCTGGAGGAACATCTCACGCGGCTGATCAGGTCGTTCCGGGCGGCGGGCCTAAAGCTTCCTCTGGGAAGGGAAGAGCTCCGCGCTGCTGTGATGCGGCCCGTGAACGCCTACTTGTCGGAGATCGAGGAGGACAACGACTGTTGGGCATGCATTAACGTGACGCCCGGCGAGACCTTCCCCCATCCGATGGTCCGCCACGAAGACATGAAGCCGACCGTTGCCGTCTATGCCGTTGCATTGCCCTACGGTGAATATGTGGAGTTCTACTGGAAAGGTATCCGCGCTGTTATCTCCACCGTTCGCAACATCCCGCCGCAGTCTCTCAGCCCCAGGATGAAAGTCCGCAGCCGCATGCACTATTTCATGGCCAATGCCGAAACGAGAAAGGCGGACCCGAAGGCCACGACGCTCTTGCTCGACCTCGAAGGGAATCTTACGGAGAGCAGCGGCGCAAACATCTTCCTGGTCAACGACGGGGTGCTCTACACCCCGACCACCAGGAATATCCTGGTTGGGATTAGCAGACAGACCGTGTTGGAACTGGCCAGCGAACTCGGAATCCCCGCGGTGGAGACAGACATCCAACTGCTGGACATCCGCAACGCCGAGGAGGCATTCTTCACCACAACCAGCTATTGCATCCTGCCGATCCGTCAGATCGACCGGGAACCGCCGCTGGAGCCGATACCCGGGCCGATCACCGCCAGACTGCTAAGCGCGTGGAGCGACATGGTGGGGGTGGACATCGTGGCGCAGGCCGGGAAGTTCAGGCACAAACCAACGCATTGAACCAGTACCATGAAAGATAGGCTGAACGTTCTTTGGGTCATGGTCGACGCATTGCCAGATTTGCTCATAAACATTCGTCCAACCCGTCAAAACAAGCGTTTATCCTTCAGGTGACCCTGGTCTCAGTGCGGCCCTGCGGTCCTCAACCCGGCGGACCGGGTGATGTGGCGCTGGGGGGGTCTGACGGCTGAGTTCGATGTCGTCGCCGAAGTAGTACCGACGGGCTTCCGGGTTGCGGAGCACTTCGTCGGGACAGCCGTGGCAGAGGACCCGGCCGGCTCGGATCACGTAGCTGCGGTCGGTGATCTGAAGGGTTTCGCGGACCTGGTGGTCGGTGATCAGGATCGCGATCCCTTCCTCTCGCAGGCGGCGGATGATCTCTTGGATACTGGCGATAGTCACCGGGTCGATGCCCGTAAATGGCTCGTCCAACAGGATGATCTTGGGATTTGAGACCAGTGATCGTGCAATCTCCAGTCGGCGGCGTTCGCCGCCGGACAGTGAGAGCGCCAGGGACTTGCGCAGGTGGGTGATGTCGAATTGTCCGAGCAGTTCGTCGCATCGTTGGAGCCGCTTCTTGCGGCTGATGCCCAGCATTTCCATCACGCCCAGCAGGTTGTCTTCGACGGAGAGTTTTCGGAACACGCTGGATTCCTGGGCCAGATACCCCATGCCGCCGTCACGTGCTCGGCGGTACATGGGCCAGTTTGTCACCTCGGCGCCGGCGAGTTTGACCTTGCCTTCATTTGGTTCGATCATCCCGCAAGTCATGCGGAAGCAGGTGGTTTTCCCCGCACCGTTGGGTCCCAGCAGCCCGACGATCTCGCCGGGCTCGACACGGAAATCAACCCCGTCGACCACCCGCCGGCTTCCATAGATTTTCACCAATCCCTGAACTTCCAGCATTAGTCCGATCCGTGGCTTGTTATGGGTCGTTGACGTTTCCAATAGTCGTTTAGCCGCCGGGCTTGCCCGGCGCGTTTGCGTTCGAGCGTATTGACCCACCAACGCGCCGGGCAAGCCCGATTTTCCGCAGGTTGTTTTTTCTGCTAAGACGATGGCAGTTGGGAACTGGGCGGCCGGGGCGAAAAAAAGGTTGAAAATCCGATAAATGTTAAAATAGGTAAACTTGCGCTGTGGAGC
>JAUWHT010000105.1 GCA_030605745.1 Pirellulales bacterium
AAGCCCATCGCATGGCTGGTGTAGAGGTGGATCTGCCTTTCCATGATCCCCTCGAAGTCGCGCTGCATTTTGCGGCCGGCGACCAGCACTTCGATTGCCAGCGGCATCGCACCGCCCGGCTCGACCGAATCGATGTCCGGCCCGACGAGTTGGATATCGCCGTCCTGGATGTCGGCCGGGTCGACCATATAGGCGTACTCCAGCGCGTCGGAATACTTAAAGCCGAACTGCACGTGCATGTCGTCCTTGCGGACCCGTTCGCCCTCGAAGGCCGCGGCGTAGCCGACGGGAATGTCGATCTTCTCGATCTTCACCTTCACCGCCCGAGTGTCGATGCAGGTGGGCACCAACTTCTCGTAGTCCATCTCCACCACGATCGCCTCGCGCACGGTAACGCCGGTCGGCCGCACCTCGGGAGTGGTCTTGCTGTCCGAGATCACCGGGTAGCCCAGAAGGATGGCGGCTGCGCCCACGGCGTACCAGTCGTCGGGGATCTCCCCGAAAGTGATCGCAAAGGCATGGATTCGCCGCTTTGTGTAGTCCAGGCATTTGCGCGACTCACCCCGCTTGTGGTTGCCGAAGGTCAATGCACTGCGAACCGACCAGTTCAGCACATAGATTCCGTCCAGCGTATCGGGCCCCACCGGCACCACGTACAGGTCCCAGCACTCCTCCAGCGGCGCATCGTCCTTGAACACGCCACCGGCGACCATCTGCTGGCGCATCGTCTTGCCGTCGCGATTGGCGCAGAGGAACGTGAGAATGCTCCGCTGTTGGAGTTCGCGGACGACCTGCACTGCGATCTCTGTGGTGGGAGCCGGTCCGAGGATCGCCGCAAACCCGGGCATCCGACCGTCGACAAGCTGGATACCCAACTCACGCATGATCATGTCGGAGATGAACCCCTGCCAGCCGGGCGGCGTCTGGTAGCCGTTTGCGGTCCTCAGCGCGACCATCGCCTCTTGGGCGAGCATCGTGGCCGCACCTGCGTCCATCCCGTCGCCGAGGTACGGCAGCCACAGCTCGTCGGAGGGGACGGGCGCGAGCAGTTCGCGGGCGTGCTCGACCTGCGGCCGCAACTCGCCGACCGTTTTGACCTCCAGCCCCATAAGTGCGTAGGACATCGGCAAGTTGTAGGCCGTAAGCGGTCCCCAGCCAACGGGTTTGTCGGTGCCGTGCTTGGAGATCGCCTTTTCAAGCGCCTCCTCAGCCTGTTTGACCCACCGGTGCGCGCCCCGGATCACCTGTGTGAAGACCTGTTTGGACATTAGTGCCTCTCGTCAGGGTTTGCTCAAGAGCGACTTTACATTTCACAGACTTTGCATTTCACATTTGCCCATAGCCCCGCCCGGAAGGGCGGGGTTTCATGGTTGTCGACGTTTTCAACCCCGCCCTTCCGGGCGGGGCTATTTCCTTGAAGTCAGAAGTTCCCTTGCCAGTTTTTCTCTCTTGCAGCGAGAACACAAGTTTTCGCCGGCGAGCATCTCGACGACCGTCGGCCCGCCGCGCCGGCAGAGTGCTTCCTTGACCGGCTCGCTCGCCAGCGGTCGGCCGCACTCCGCACATCGCCTGAGCTTCACCCGACTCTTAAAGGGCGATATCTCGACCTCATCCTCGTGTATTCTAACCACGATCGTGCCGACCGGGCAGACCTGGGCACAAGCCCCGCAGCCGATGCAGTCCTCCGAGGCCATTCGGAACGGCGCGGCAACCGCCCGTTCCACGCTCCGGCCGACCAGCGAGATGGCCGAGGCACCTATTATCTCGTCGCAGACCTGCACGCACAGCCCGCAGAGGATGCAGTTCCGCTGCGCCTCGGTTACCTTCGGATATGGCGTAGTATCGACTCCCATCCGGGCAGCCAACTCGCCGAGTTCGGGGCTTTCCGGCGATCGGGCAAGCAGCAACTCCATCACACCATGTCGGGCACGGATCGCACGCTGGGAGTTCACCCGAACGGTCAAGTCGCGCCGGATCGGATAATTGCACGAGGTCACTATCTGCCATCGACCAACGCTGCGCGTCGGTGCCCGGCCGCGGTCGATCTCCACCACGCAAATCCGGCAAGCAGCATAAGGTTCAAGCGCCGCGTGGTGGCAGAGTGTCGGTATCCAGATGCCGGCTCGCCGGGCGACCTCGAGGATCGTCTCGCCAATCTGCGCTTCACACGGTTCGTCGTCGATAGTTACCGTTGGCATTTTCAATTTGCAATTCTCAATTCTCAATTTGCAATCTTACACCTTCACCACCGCCGAGAACGGACACACGTCGAAACACGTACCGCAGTTAGTACACTTCTCCAGGTCGATCGTGTGAGGCTTCTTCCGCTCGCCGGTGATCGCCTCGACGGGACATTTCTTCGCACACAGTCCGCAGCCGGTGCAGGACTCGACGTCGATCTCGTAGCGAAACAATCCCGGGCACTCCTTGGCGGGGCACCGCCGCTCGTGGATATGGGCCTCGTATTCTTCACGGAAGTGGCGGACAGTCGAGAGCACCGGATAGGCCGCCGTTTTGCCCAGCGCGCACAGGGCCGTGTCTTCGAGGAGTTCCCCAAGCTGCTCCAGTCTTTCCACGTCGCCCTCGCGGCCCTCGCCCTTGGTGATGTTGTCGAGGATATGCAGCATTTGTGCGACACCTTCGCGGCAGGGCGTACACTTCCCACACGACTCCTCCTTGAGAAATCCCAGGAAGTACTTGGCCACGTTGACCATGCAAGTGTCCTCGTCCATCACGATCATGCCGCCGGAGCCCATCATGGAGCCGAGCTGCGTGAGCCGGTCGAAGTCTACCGGCTCGTCGAGGTACTTGGCCGGGATGCAGCCGCCGGAGGGACCGCCCGTCTGAACGGCCTTGAAGGCCTTGCCGTTTGGGATACCGCCGCCGATATCGTAGATGATCTGGCGGAGCGTCATGCCCATGGGGACCTCGACCAGTCCGGTGTTCTTCACCTTACCGACCAGCGAGAAGACCTTGGTGCCCTTGCTTTTCTCGGTGCCGAGAGAGGCGAACCAATCGGCGCCGCCCAGGATAATCGGCGGGACGTTTGCCCAGGTTTCGACGTTGTTCAACAGCGACGGTTTTCCGTGCAGCCCGCTTTCGACCGTGTGGATGTACTTCGCGCGCGGCTCTCCGACGCGTCCTTCGAGCGAGGCCATAAGCGCGGTCGATTCGCCGCAGACGAAGGCCCCGCCGCCGCGGTTGATGCGCACATCGAAGCTGAAGCCGCTGCCAAGGATGTTTTGGCCGAGCAGCCCCATCTCGCGGGCCTGTTCGATGGCAGTAGTAAGGTGCTCCACTGCAAGCGGGTACTCGTTGCGGACGTAGATGTACCCATGCGACGAGCCGACGGCGTAGGCGCCGATGATCATGCCTTCGATCACCGCGTGCGGGACACCCTCCATCAGCGAGCGGTCCATGAACGCGCCGGGGTCTCCCTCGTCGCCGTTGGCGATGACGTATTTTGGCTCTCCCGGTGCATCCCTGGCGGAGCGCCATTTTCTTCCAGTGGGGAACCCTCCGCCGCCCCGGCCGCGAAGCCCCGAGTTGGTCACCTCCTCGATCACTTCGTCCGGGTCCATTGAGCCTAGGGCCTTTGCCAGGGCAGCGTACCCACCCGCGGCCAGGTACTCCTCGATCCTCGTGGGGTCGATCACGCCGCCCAGGGCGAGCACAATCCGCCGCTGGGCATTGTAGAAGGGGATCTCTTCGGGCGTTTTCGCAATCTTTCCTGTCTGCTCGTCCTTGTACAACAACCTTTCGACCACACGTCCGCCGACTACCGACTCGCGCCATATCTCGGGGACGTCTTCTTCCTTGACGTTCTGGTAGAAAATGTTCCCAGGATCGACGACCACGATCGGCCCGCGTTCGCAGAAGCCGTGGCAGCCGGTACACTTGGTTTCGACGGCGAAAGATTCCTGGTCGAACTCTTTGGCCGCCTGGTGGAAGCGTTCCAGTACGTTCGGCGCTCCCTTTGCCGTGCAGCCCGTGCCGAGGCAGACCCTCACGCGGCGTGTAGCGGGATCCTGCTCCGCAAGCAACTGCCGACGGTACTGCTGGAGATCCACGGCGGTTTCGATTCTTGTTGTTCTCGGCATAGCTTCTTGGCCGAAGCGCGGGGCAAGCCCCGCCGCTACACTTTGTCGGTCTCCTCCGCGATCTTGTGCAGAAGTTCCACGGCCGAATCCACGGCCAGCCCGCCGTGGTACTCCCCATCTAGCACCATCACCGGCGCCAGCGCACAGGCCCCCACGCAGTTGACCGGCGAGAAGGTGAACTTTCCGTCGGGCGAGGTTCCGCCGGGGACCAACTCGAACTCGCGCTGGATCACCTGGGCGATCTTGCCGGCGCCCTTCAGGAAGCACACCGTTCCCATGCAAAGCTGTATCGTGTGGTCACCCTTGGGCATCAGCCTGAAGGAGGCATAGAACGTCGCCACGCTGTAGATTCGCGCAAGCGGCACGCAGAGCCGGCCGGAAAGCTCCTTCAGTTCCGCCTTGGGCAGGTAGTCGCACTCCGCCTGGAGGTCCTGCATCATGGGGATAAGCATGTCGGGGTCGCCAGCGTATCGCCGGATGATCTGGGCGACGGTATTTTCTTTGGTTTCCGGCATCTCGACCTCCACCTTGCGAGACGCAATTAAGGTGGCAATCCGCCTGCGGCGGACCCTCTCACTGCCTACCGCCTACCCCCTCACCGCCTACCGGTCAAGGTGGCAATGAATTGCCACCCCCTCACTGCCTACTTCAGAAGTATTCGATTTCGACTTGCTTGCCTTTGCGGCGTAATTCTTCGCCCAGGGCTTGGACGACCTGCGTTTTGAGGCCGAGGGTCTTGGGTAGATTCGGGTTCTGATGCGCGGGGTTGATGGCCCTGCCCACCAGCACCTTTACCTCATCGGCTTCCCTCAACAGCACTACGAGGCGACTTGCCCCGTCAACTTTCAGTTTCAATTCGTCACTCGGCTGGTCCGCGCGGATTATCTCCAGGGCCTTGGTAATCGTTAGCGTTCCTTCGGTCACCAGGTCCAGTCCGTCGATTCTTCCGGTAGCCGGCACGGTATCTGTACCGGTCTCCAGGTCCACGGTGATTGCCCGGCCCAACTGTCGTGCGACGATGTTTGCGGTGGTACCGCCGCAGACCGTGTGTTTGCCGGGCGAGGCGATCAGCGCCTGGACAATTCGCTGGTCGTCGTGTTTCTCGATGGGTGGGCCGGTGAGGACTGTGAGAAATCGTTTTCTGCGGGCTTTGACCACGGCGATACTGACGTCGTCGCCGGGTGGGCCTTGGTAGAGTTCCTCGACCACCAGGGCCAGCTTGCCGGCCAACTCCTCTGCCGAGAGGGCCTCGTGTACGTGGCCCTCCAGATAGCCGGCCACCTGCTCCCAGCCCCAGCCCAAAGGGTACGCGCCGCCGATCCCCGCGTTCAGCACGCCGTCGGAGACCAGCACCAGCCAGTCGCCGGGGCGGACTGCGCAGGAATAATCGTAGATCCGCTTGCCGCCCACCTCGCGCTCCTCGTACGGCAGGCGTTGGATCTTGTTGCGGCGGATCAGCAACGGGGCGGGACTGTCGAACGCCACCAGCTTCGCGTACCCTTCGGTGAACAGTTGCGCCATGCTGAAGGTGCTGTAAGCGATCTTCCGCACACGGCAGATGGGCAGGGTCTCGGATATCGTGTACACCACTTCGCCCAGCGGCAGCCCTTCGTCGAGCATCCGCGTGGCGATCCGCGTGGTCAAGGTCGAAAGGATACTGGCCTTCACGCCGCTGCCCAGCCCGTCCGAGAAGACGAGCGTCGCCAACTCCGGCCTCACTGAGAACGCCACGCTGTCGCCGCA
>JAUWHT010000136.1 GCA_030605745.1 Pirellulales bacterium
GTGAACAAGTACTGTACAAGATGCGCGCACGGCGCGCAGAAGTTACAACGATAGACTCTAACCCAATCAAACAACTACTCTACTTAGCCGTTACACCAACCTGCGGAAAATCGGGCAAGCCCGGCGGCTAAACGGTAGATCTCCTCAGCGTACGAATCTCATTCTCGGAAAGTTCGGAAAGAAGGGGAACGGGACGTTGGTGCCCGGCAGCTTGTTCCAGGAGTGGGGCCAGTAGATGTAAAGGGCCTTTCCGATCAACAGATCGCGCTTGACGTAGTAGGGGAAACCCTCTTGCTCCCAGAGTCGGCCGTCCTTGCTCTTGGCGCTGTTGTCGCCCAAGGCGAGGAACTGGTCCTCTTCGAGCACAAAGTCGACCGGGTCCTTCATATTATCGAAGGCGTCCCATTGGCTCGGATCGGAGAGGACGTGGTTGGGGAATCTGAGCTGCTTGAAATCGGTAATTGGCCCGTTGATGCCGTAGCGACGGTGCCCCTCGGTTATGTAGTAGATGTCGCGCAGCACCTCTAGGTGGCTGACTTTCAAGGCGGCGGATTCCGAGCCGATGCCCACCGGGGCGAGGTCGGCTACGGTAGGCTTCGTGTTGCCCAGCGGGGGGTAGCTGGTCGCAGTGTCGAACTCGATCACACTCCCGTCCACCCACAACCGAAGCTGATCGTCGCAGTTGGCAAACAGGATTTCATACTTACCTCTGCCGCGGACGTCGGTCTGCGCGATAGGCCCAAAGGGCGCCAGCCCGCTGATCGAAAGGGTCGCCACGCCGGTGGCCACGTCGATGCTGCACTGGAATTGGTGGCCTCCTTCGACCAACTCGAAGATTGCCCGGCCGCTGTCCGACCGTACTTCCAGCGTACACTTCAGTGCCAGATCGCCCACCCAGTGCAGCCCGAAGGCGTCCGTGTCGGGTGCAAAGGAGTTGGCCGACCGGCCGGTGTTGTAGGCGCAGAAGTCGGAGATCAACTGCGGCATCAGCGGATCGTTCGACGGCGGGTCGCCCCGAAGGTGTTCTTGCCATTGTTGTCCCGACGGCACCAGGTGTTGGTATCTTAACCAGGTTGTGCCGTCGGCGGCGCCGGCGGCGGCAAACGACGTCTGGTCGTCCGTCTTCCAGGCGCCGGTAGAACTGCCGTCGGCCGGGCCCCATCGTGGCGGCCAACCGTGCTCTAGGATCCCCGGCATCAGGTCGTTGTCGAACACCGGCTGGAGCATAGCCAGGAGTTTGCGCAGTGGTTTTCGGGCAATGTGGAAGTTACCGTCGCCACTTTTGTCGACCAGGATGTCGCCGTGGTGGATGCGGATAGTCTCGCCCGGCAGGCCCACCAACCGCTTGATAAAATTGGTCTTCGCACCGCCGGGATACTTGAAGACGGCCACATCCCAACGCTGCGGCTCGCCGAACTGATAGGAGAACTTGCCGACCAGGATGCGGTCGCCTTTGAACGACGGGTAGCTCTCATGTCGGGGATTATCGGGTCCTAGGTCCATCGTGAAGTGGCACATCGGGCAGGTGCAGCCTTCGACCAAGGCGCCGGGGCCGCGAGAAACGCCGCTGTTGGAGTCGACCTCGTCACTGGCGCTGACCCGGTACGGACAGCCGCAGATCGGGCAAACCACGTCCTTGTGACGGCCCATCAGCGTCGGGGCCATCGAACCGGTGGGGATAACAAACGCCTCCGCCTCGAACGTGCGGAACAGGAACGCCAGCACAAAGGCCACCACTACCGACTCGATCGTCTCGCGGATGGCGGCCGACGAGGGAACATGCCGACGGACAGGCTCGGCCGGGGGCGACTCCTGGCGGTCTTGCTGCTTCCGGCGATCCGATTCGCCACCGCGGGGTTTCTTGCTCAGTACTTTTCGTTTTGCCATGGAACTAACGAATATAGCGGATTTTGGCCGGATCGGGAACTTGAAAAATCCACCCGCCCAATTCGACCTCCCGTGCGGGGAAATGAACCACTAAAGGCTTACCTGTCAACAACTTAGCAGCCACCGCCGGCCCCACAGGCCAGGTGCGGCTGTCCTCGGAAATCGGGCTGTTGTCGCCCAGAACAAAGTACTCATCGGCTGCCAGCCGGACCGGCTCGTCCAGCCCCCAGCGACCCTGCAGCCCGATCGGGTGGGTGTAGTACACGTCGCGATACACCCGGACTTTGTCAATCACCACCCCTAATCCCTGCGATCCGATGGCCAGCGGCCGGGCGGTGGGCCTGGGACCCTCGGGCGACGGATCGTACGGCCAGGCAACCGCCACGCTGCCGTCGAAGGCCAGCAGGAACTGACAATCGAAAATGGACACCTCCACCATCAGGTCGCCGGTACAGGGGGGCAACTTGCCGGCGCCGGCCGGGATTGGCCGGCCGCTGCGGAACGTCTGGTAGCTGTTGCGGCCTGCGAAGATCCGTGCCTCGAACTGCTCTCGGCCGTCGCTTATCTTGATGCTCAAGCAGCCTTGACCCCAAGTCTCGATCAGCCGCAGCGAGAGCAGCAGCTCGGTGACCGGGTGGGTATCCTCGACCCGACGCGGCCGTGTCTGGTTGTAGCCACAGCCGTCGCTGATCGGTGATTCGAGGATACCGCCTTCTTTGCCCGGCTTTCGCCGCCAGTGACGGTACTCCAGCCAATCGAACTGTTTATTGGAGGTTGCCGGGTGTGCGAATCGGCCGCCCGCCGAGCCCCAGCGGCTCTGCTGGCCGGTGCCCTGCCAACGAGGCGGAGGGACTGGATTGATCGTCGGCCGGCAGTTTGCATCGTGGACCAGAACCGCCAGTGCCCACTGCTGGGCTAGTGTCTTCCGCTTTATGTGCCCGTCCACGTAGACGTTGCCGTCTTTGATCTGGATCACCTCGCCCGGCAGGCCGACCACTCGCTTGATGAGTATCGTGCCGGCCTGCCGCGGACGGCGCAACGCCACGATTTCCCATCGCCTTGGGGGGCGGAAGTGAAAGATCGACTTGTCTACCAGCACGCGGTCGCCGGCCAGATCGGGCTGGACCTGCAAGTCGTTGTCCGCACAACCGCAATTTGGGCATACCGCCCGCGGACTGACCGGCCGAACATCGGTGCCGCAGACAAACCGACGCCCACAATCGGCACAGACCACCTCGCGGCACAAACCCAGCAGCGTCTCAGCCATCGAGCCGCCCTGAACCCGGCAAGGTACAATCAAGCCCTCGAGATACCAGGTGCGTGTCACCATCAGGGCGATCAACAGCCAGATACACCGTCCAACCAGGAGCCGCAGGCGAGAACGAACACTGTGTGACGCAGAAAGCATGGTGAAGAACGAGACGTTTAGCCGCCGCGTCCTCGCGGCGCGCCTACTTCCATCGTGATTCACCCGACGGCAGACTGCAAGAGTTACTTCGTAGCCCCCCTGCATAGGGGGACACCGCGGCTGCCCGAGCAACCACTACAGTCCGGACCGCGTGCTACATTTGAGAGGCATGAGTTTATCAGAAGATAGTTTCGACCGACGGAAGTCCTTCCGATGCCCCGTTTGGCACTCCCGGCAAGACGGCGAACTGAAGGTTGGCGCGGTCTGGATACCAGTCCAGTTATTGGACGAGTCGGCCGGAGGGTTTGCGGTCCTGGTGGATAGTCTTCCACACATCAAGGTGGACGACGCAGCCCAGTTCCGTACCGAGGCCGGCTGGTTCGACGTCCGTGTGGCAAACGTGACCCAACTCGAACCGGCAGAAACAGCGGACAAGGAGGGAAGTCAAGGCTCGGCAGAAACCGAGCAGCCGACGCCCGTATTCCGATTGGGTCTGGACCGGCTGGGCGAACTGGTTGTGCCGGAAGAGGATGAAGGTCCGCGGGCTGGGCGCACTTTCCACTTCCACCTGGCACGATTTTTCCCCTCGGACGCTCCGATGCTCATGTTGGGGGCCGTGGTTGTGCTGCTGCTTGTGATCCTTCCGATAGCAACCCTGACGCTACCGTCCTACCGAGGCAGTCTGGGTGTCAAGCGGGTTTCGAGGTGGCTTGACCGCACACTGGGTGGTTTCCGATCGGACGGCGCGACCCGGCGACAGCGACAGGCAGCAGGCCGATCTGCCCAACCGAAATGGACCGCCTCCAGCCAGCGGACCCAGCCTAACCGCAGCCACACAGCGGCACCCGACCGACCGACTGCCGATAACACCCAGCAGTTGCGAAACCTGGCTCGACGCATGCAGGGTGCCACGGTCTTTTCCCTACCGGAAGTGATCCGCAAACTAGAACTCAGCGATTCCCAACAGGCCAGAATCCGGGAAATCGTCGACATCTCCTCCCAAGCGATTCAGCAATTCGACGCCCGGCGGCAGGACAGCAGCCGGCAACAGCGTTCAAGAACCCGCACGATGATCCTCCGCGCAGCACGCCGGGAAGTCTTGGATATGCTGACCGAGGAGCAGCGGGTCCGCTGGCAGAAGCTTGTCGAGTAGGCAGTGAGTGGGTGGCAATTCATTGCCACCTTAAACGGTCGAAAAACTTCTTGCCAGTTCGGCCTCAGACCTCTTCCCAAAAACGCACAAACATGGTTTGATAAGGAAGTCGGAGCCGGGAAGAGATGGTTCCGTGCTCGGAGAAAGGATTCTTGCCGATGAGCGCAGCGGTTTATTCGTCGTTGTCGGCTGGATCGGCTTGTAAGCCGTCCGGTTGTCGCCGTGTTCGCGTGCCGGTGCTCAGTGCGACCGGTGGTGACCACACGGCGATCTATCATTTTTTGCAGGGCGTTTTCCAGGGCCCCACACGGGCCGAGTTCCGCTCGTCTCTGGAAGACCCCTTCTACGAACCGCACGACCGGCTGTTGATTAAACGCGGCAGCCAAATCACCGTCCATATCCACCTGACACACCGGATGATGCAGTTTGGCTCGGTGCAGCTTCCGGCTGCCGGTCTGGGCTGGCTGGGCATCTTGCCCGAGTGCCGCGGCCGGGGCCTGGCTACCCATCTGCTCCGCGCGGCGGAGAAGCAAATGGCCCAAAGCGGCGCCTTGCTGGGCCTGCTGCGGACTTCGATCCCCCACTTTTTCCGCCGCACCGGCTGGGCCGTGTGTGGCCGGTACAGCCACAGCCGAGCCGACGCCCGGGCCGTGCTGGCCAGGCTGCTGGACCGCGGATTCCGCCCACATCGCCGCCGGCGCTTGCAGATCCGCCCCTGGAAGCAGTGGGAACAGGCAGCCCTGGTCCGCATCTACAACCAGAACCTCCAGGGTACCTACGGCGCCCTGGAGCGAACCGAAGCCTACTGGCAGTGGCTCACCCGTCGCCACGCCTACGGCCAGATTTACGTCGCCCTGGACGGCCCCGGATTGCTGGACTTGGACGAGGCCACCACGCGGATCGTCGGCTATGCGGTGACCAAGGGCGAAAGGATCGTTGAGTTGCTCTCTGCCCCCGACCGGCGGAAGGCGATTGTCGAGTTGTTGGCCCGCACCTGCGGCGATGCTATCGAGCACGACCGTCACAGTGTGCTGTTGCACGCCCCGCCCACCAGCCCCCTGCACAAGCTGTTCCGCCGGGCCGGTGGGCTGCGCTGCTATTGCGAAGCCAATCGGGCCGAAGTCTACATGGCCCGGCTGCCTGACCCGCTGAGACTGCTTCGCCGGCTGTGCGACGAGTTCCACCGCCGGGCCGAACAGGCCGGACTGCCGAGACCCATGGACCTTGGACTACTCGTGAACACCAGGAAGTACCAATTGGAAATCACTCGCGAGCGCGCCAGGGTCGTATCGCGGCGGGTTGGCCGCAGCTACCTGCGACTGAACACGGCCGATTTCACCCGGTTGGTGCTGGGACAACTCGATTGGCAGCGGGCGATAGCCGAGGGCCGATTGGAAGTCTCCACCGCCCTGGCCGAGGAAGCCGGTCGCGCCCTGTTCCCCCGACTCCCACTTTGGCGCCCCCCGCTGGACGATCTACCGGCGTAAATGCGGAATGCAGTATTCGCGTGATTCTCGCGGGTCCAATAGCTGGGGGACAACGTCCCGCGGGTGTATCACCGCGACGCGTTGCGTCCCGGCTATTGTCTATTTCTGCTTTGGTTGCGGCCGAAGGCCGGGCCAAGTGGGAACGAGTTCACCCCGCTTGCATTCCCGGCTGCCAGGTGGTAGGCTTGAATTGACAATTTGAATGACGCGCGTGCGTCAAGTTACTGCTTCTTGAGAAACCACGAACCCGAGCCCTTTGGCTCTTGAACAAGCAAAGCAGTGCTTGGACCGCGCTCCCTATGGGAGCGTCGGCCAGGTGCTGTTTGCTTGTGCCCTTTCGTGGGGGTCTCGGGAGCGGCCTTGGTTCGGCGTTCCCTTTTTTATTGCGCGAGAAAGCTCTGTTGTGAATATTGAACAACTCAGACGGGCCGTAGCACAGAAGGAAGCCATCGTCAAACGATTACAGTGGGAGCTAGAAAGGGAAGACCGGGAGCTAGTTGAACTGGAGAAGCAGCTTGAAAAGCTAGAGGAGCAAGCACAGTGAAATCGAACAAACAGCAGTATTCTAGATTATACGAGGCATGACATGATCGTGAGAACACCCGAACAGTTCCGACAGTGGATACTTGAACACATACACCAAATGGACGAACTAGCCCGACACCCGAACCCCGACGAAGCCACACTGAGTTATTGTGGGCGGATCGTCCGAGTAGCAGGCGCCCACGCTGCCCAGTTTGGATTTGTGGAAGCATACCAGCGTTGTCGAGTTATGGGCATTTCACCGGAGGAAGCAAAAGGTCATCTTGCCGCCTGCCTGTCCTGGTGTGGGAAAAACCCGACGAGCTAGTGAACTGCAACCCCGTGCCTGTCGTGGCGTTCCTGCCCAACGCCCGACAGTGCCGGAACCCCCGTCCACCCGGACCCGGACCACTTTGAGAATACAACTGAGAGGGTCCGGGAGGCGGGGGATTTGCGCTGCCTACAGCAACTTCACCCCGCAGCCGTTCTCTTCGGGATAATTCACCCGGCCGCGGTCGATGGTCACTCCGGCGGCGATGTCCCGGGCCAACAGCAGCGCCCCGTCCATGTCGGCGTAGTCCAGCAGCGGTAACAACTGGGCGATTGCCGAGATGCCTACGCTCGATTCGGTGAAGCAGCCGACCATTACCTTCAAGTCGAGCTGTCTTGCCCGGGCGATCATCCGGCGGGCCGGGGTCAGGCCGCCGCACTTGACCAGCTTGATGTTCACACCGTGAAAGCGGCCTACGCAGCGATCTACGTCTGGCTCGACCTGACAACTCTCGTCGGCCACAATCGGCAGGACCGACTCGTGGCAGACATCTTTCATGTCTTCCCACCGGTCGGCGGGCAGTGGCTGCTCGATGAACTCGACCCCCAACTGCTTCAGGCCGACCGCATTGCCGATCGTCTCTTGGGCGGTCCACGCGCAGTTGGCGTCCACGCGGAACACCGCGTCGGTGTGCTCGCGCAGCCGGCGAACAATCTCCAGATCGTCCGGCGTGCCCAGCTTGATCTTGTAGACCGGCCAGTCGGGAAACTCCTTGAGCTTTTCGACCATCACCTCGATCGAATCGATGCCGATCGTATAGTCCGACGGTGGGAGGTTTTCGAGGCTCAGCCCCCAGAGCTTCCACACTGGCGCCCCGCGGAGCTTACCCCACAGGTCGTGCGCCGCGACGTCCAACGCACACTGGGCGAACGTCGAGCCGGCCAGCCGAGGGCGCAGCGATTCCCAGAAGTCGGCCGGGTCGCCCGGCTCGGCGGCCTCGATCTGCGGCCGGGTCCGCTCCAGCACCGCTGTCATGTTCTCGACAGTAACCCCATAGTACGGGCACTCGGGCGCTTCGCCATAGCCGCGCACCCCGCCATGCTCCAGTTCGACAATCAGCGTCGGCTGCACAGTCGTCGTGCCGCGCGAGATGGTGAACGGGTGCCTTGTGGGCAGATCGAACCATCGTAGCGTGAGGTTCATTTAGGCTGTTAGGCTATTAGGATGTTAGGCTATTGGGGTGCTGGGATTCTCTTCCCAGCGAACGGATCTAATATGACAGCGCTAGGTGTTTTTTGCGATTTACGTCTGGAGGTTTCGCCTTTCGTCGTCGGCTTTCGTAGGATGCTCGGTTACGTTTCTGGTGGTATTGATTGATGTTCGCAAGTAGTTTCACAAATACCGGATCG
>JAUWHT010000377.1 GCA_030605745.1 Pirellulales bacterium
CGGATGGTCGCATTCGCTGATTACTTCAACCGCTGGTGGATCCGCTGGTTTGCTCGGGTGACCAAGGTGATTTTCATCAAACCGGGAAAAAGGTCCGTGGTCCGGTCGATTCGCTCCGCACGCGAGGCTTTACAACAGGGCGAGTTGGTCTGTATCTTTCCGGAAGGCACCATTACTCGAACCGGCCGGATGCAGGCGTTTCAGCCAGGCTTCCTAGCGGCGCTAAAACACACCGAGGCGCCGGTGGTCCCCGTTCACCTGGACGGGCTTTGGGGTAGTATCTTCAGTTTCGAGGGCGGAAGATTCTTCTGGAAATGGCCGCGGCGCTGGCCATATCCGGTAACGATCCGGTTCGGCCGGCCGATTCACCGGCCCGACGACGCCGATCAGGTCCGCCGGGCCGTGGAACATTTGGGCTTAGGACCCGCGCAGAAATAAGCTGTACAAATTGGTGGCACGCCCTGAGGAACGAAGGGCGTGGCAAGGTGCCCCCAAACACGCCCTTCGCTGCGCTCAGGGACGTGCCACTCTTGGTGGAATTCTTACAAGTTATTTGTGCGCGGGCTGAAAGCTGAAAGCTGAAACATGATCTTACCGCGAGAATTCCTTCGGATGTGCCGTCGTAACATGCGGCGGGCGAAGCTGGCCGACTCCAGCGGGGCTGAGCTGACCGGGGCCGCACTGCTCAGCCGGACCCTTATGCTGCGCCGAATCCTGCAACGTGAAGTGCTCGGCCGGCACGAGAAACACGTCGGCCTGCTGCTGCCACCGTCGGTCGGTGCCGTCGTGGCAAATGCGGCAGTCTCGATCGACCGCCGCGTCGCCGTCAACCTGAACTACACCGTCTCCTCGGAAATAATGAACGCCTGTATTGCCCGATGCGGCATCCGCCATGTACTCACCAGCCGCCGGGTGATGGAGAAGTTCGATCTCGACATCGACGCCCAATTGGTCTACATCGAGGATTTCAAAGACAAGGTCACCCTGCTCGACAAGCTGACTGCCGCGGCCCAGACGTGGCTGATGCCGGTGTCGGTGCTGGAACGCAGGCTCGGGCTGACAGAGATCGATCCGGACGACGTGATGACTGTGATCTTCACGTCCGGATCGACGGGTCAGCCCAAGGGGGTGATGCTGACGCATCGCAACGTGGGCTCGAATATCCGGGCGTTCGACTCGGTCGTCGATCTGAAGAAGAGCGATGTGCTTGTGGGCATCCTGCCGCTGTTTCACTCGTTCGGCTACACCGCCACGTTGTGGACGGCCTTGACGCTCGAGCCGAAGACGATCTATCACTACTCGCCGCTAGAGGCCCAGCAGGTCGGCAAGCTGTGCGGCCGGCACGGCGCCACGATCCTGATCGCCACGCCCACGTTCTTGCGATCATACGCGCGGCGCTGCAACCGGGAAGACTTTGCGGCCATGGAACTGGTCGTAGCCGGCGCCGAGAAGCTGCCGGTCGAACTGGCCGACCTGTTCGAGAAGAAGCTAGGCGTCCGCCCGGTAGAAGGCTACGGGACGACTGAGCTTTCGCCCGTCGTCTCGGTCAACGTCCCGTCCAGTCGCATTTCGGCCCGTGCCCCAAGGGGTTGCAAGGAAGGGACCGTCGGCCAACCCCTGCCCGGCATCTCGGCCAAGGTGGTCGACCTGGACACGGGCGAGGACCTGGGGGTCGGCAAGTCGGGGATGCTGCTTGTGAGCGGACCAAACGTGATGAAGGGATACCTGGGCCAGCCGGAACTCACCGCCGAGGTGCTCCGCAGCGGCTGGTACGTGACCGGCGACGTGGCCGCGATCGACGCAGAAGGGTTCATCCGGATCACCGGCCGGGAGAGCCGGTTCTCGAAGATCGGTGGCGAGATGGTCCCGCACATCCGCATCGAGGAGACCATCACCCGGGCGCTTCAACTGGACGAAGAACAGCTAACCATGGTGGTCACCGCCGTACCCGACGCACGCAAAGGCGAGCGGCTTATCGTCCTGCACACCGGCCTGGCCGAAGCGCCGCAAGAAATCTGCCGCAGGCTTTCCGAGGCCGGCCTGCCGCCAATCTGGATCCCCTCACCAGATAGCTTCCACCGGATCAAAGAAATCCCCGTACTGGGAACCGGCAAGCTGGACCTGAAACGAGTAAAAGAGGTGGCGCTGGTGGAGTTCCCATAAAGCCGCGACCGGTGGTCGCGCCTGAACAGAATGGCGCGACCACCGGTCGCGGCTTTATGGCTTTGTCCCGGTCCGAATTGCAACCAGGGGCGATTTCCCGGCGACCTCGGCGGCCAGTTCGGCCAGCCTGAGCCGATTCTCCGGCCGTACGTGGGCGAGCCGGCCGGCCAGGCGCTGCACACCGCGGCAGTTCACCTCCGCAGTACGCGAAAGGCTCCCGAGGAAAGCCACGCTCTGCACAAAGTTGGTGTCGGCCACCTTGCCGATCAACGGCTGAAATGCCTTGGTCAGCAACTCTACCCCGCTGTGCTCCACGTTCAGGAAAACATCCAGTCGGCTGGTGATGTAGTAGCGGTCGTCAGTCTCCCGGATGTAACCGGTCTTCAGCACCATCAGGCAACGGCCCTTGACCGGCCGGGCGAACAAGGAGCCTTCATAACTGCCCTCGGCATAGATGATGTGCGTATCGTGGCTGCTATAGAGGAACTCCACGGCGGCCAGCGTGCCCACCGATTCGGCAACCCGGTATGTCTCCGGCCCAACCTGCCGAAGCTGCAATCGGCTGATATCGAGCACCTCCCAGATGTTCACCACCACGTCCGGGTGTCGGACCAGGAACAGGTACAGACTCGGGTCGCAGTCGATTACCCGGATCGGCATCCGGCGGAACACGCTCACATTCGACAGCACGGAGCATACCTTGGCCTTAGCTCGGGCATCGAGCTTGTCGATGGGAATGGCCCTTAGAGCGCTCTGCCGTGTCGCGCGGCTGGTGCTGGCGCGGAACGGATTGGGCCGGACTCCGCTCGGCATATCGGCCCGAACCGCACGGCCCGACCCCACTGAGAATCCCGCCAGCAACACGACCGCAACGACTATCGTGCTGTGAACAGAGCTTTTCCGTCGCGACGCCGCGCAGTCCGGCACCGCGTGGACTTGCAGTCCCCCCATTTCCCCCCCCGTAAGGCATTGTAAAAGAATAACTTGACCGAATCGGCAACTGTGTGGCACGTCCCTGAGCAGAGCGAAGGGCGTGTTTTTCCGGCCCCCACGCCCATCACTTCGTTCTGGGCGTGCCACCCAATTGATCGAGTTATTGTGTTACAGCTCCTAACGCCGGCGTCCCGCCGGCCATGTGCTACCAATCCCCTTTGTAACGCCGGCGTCCCGCCGGCCATGTCGCGCCGGCGTCCCGCCGGCCATGTGCTACCGACCGTGCCGGTATTTCTGATTATTCGGCTCGCGAAGCCTGCTCCGGTCAGTAAAATTCCGCCATTCCCTGTTCGATATTCGATATTCGCGATGAATGCGGAAGCTGTTTTCCGGATCATGGGGTGGTCGTAATGTCTTTCAAGATAAGCACTTACAGCGATTACGGCAACTTCGGTTCCAGCGAATTCCGGCGATTCTGGATTGGCGCTTGACAGGGTTGTAGGGATTGGTATAATCGTAGGTGTGCTAGCAGTAGCGGCGTCCCGCCGGCCATCGGCCATGTAACGCCGGCGTCCCGCCGGCTGTGTTGTGCCGGCTGGACGCCGGTGTTACAAATTGCTTGACACCTGGAATACGATCTGGTAAAATAGCCGCATGATGAAAGTTTCCACTATCCTCTGCCCCATCCAGCGTCTTGGTACGCTTGGCGATGATGCCCACTGCACCGGGACATCGCTGCGTAAGGCGTACCTGGCAACCCACCTAATGGGGGGGGGGGGTAGGTCTTGGGCGGCTGCGGCAACTCTTAGCCGCCGACGCACGCCGGGGCTCTTCGGACGTGCTCGGCTTCCCGCCTGTTCCCCGCGTCTTTCGCGGGTTCTTCTTCACTTGGTCACGGGCACCACCATCCGGACCTGTTCCCGGGGAGCAGGGCAACGCTGCCCTGCTCCCCAGAAACTCCAAGGGGCATTTTGCGTATTTGCAAGACACGGTAATGAAAACGATCGCTCATGGGTAATGCTTCGGCACCGTCGAAGGCTCGTGAACGGTTACAACTAACGAACAGGAGAAAGCAGATGTACAAACACGTATCGAAAGTACTGGCCGCCTTGTTGGTGGCCGGCGCCCTGTCAATCGCCG
>JAUWHT010000174.1 GCA_030605745.1 Pirellulales bacterium
CCAGAAGCAATACCACCCACATTGGCTACACAACCTTCAGGTCTGTGCCTCCCTTGCAGGCGGCGGACCGTACACATAGAAAACGTTAGAGTCAGCAAACTTGAATCCGCGACTCTTTTTACCACAGTTTCTTGGCGCTGCCTAGTGATCCATCGACATTCGATTGACTATCTGACAATAGCCGGGACGCAACGCGTCGCGGGGGACCGCCCGCGGGACGTTGTCCCCCGGCTATCGGGAACCACACGTTAGTGCGGAAGCAAATTGACGGTCAGACGACGTGCCAGTCGGGCTACCCGCATGGAAAACTCTTCGCAGAATGCGTAAACACCGTAGCTTTCCGCGGCTCAAGGTAGTTCGGTTGCCAAGGGCAAATTGTCCTAGCCGGTCCGTCGATAATAGAGAATAAACGCGCTATTAACTTCGCTCGACGGAGGTAACCATGCCCGCGCAACCAGACCGCCTGATTGGGAAATTGATGGAGAAACTCAGCGACGCCGACCCGCTGACCCGACGCAACGCAGCGGGGGCCCTGCGTCTGCACGGTGCCCGAGCAGTAGGCGCGATTCCCGCGCTGGCAGCCATGCTAACGGACGACAACCCCAACGTCCGGCGAGAGGCCGAAATGGCCCTGGACCGGCTGCGCTCCGCCGCGCTTAGAACCGGGACCCATTCCTCAGGCCCTTGCCTCGCGCGGTGAAACTGTGGTACCATCGGGATAGGTGCTCTGGTGCCTGAACGGCTACTCTGTGCTGGGTGTCTGCCATGTCGATGATTTTTCCGGGAATGGACCCGTACTTGGAACACCCGCAAATCTGGCCGGGTGTGCATAGCCGTTTGGTCGTTTACTTCGCCGACCAACTGCAACCCTTGCTGCGGCCGCGCTACGTTGCGGCGGTTGAAGAACGGGTGTTCGTCGAGGGTCCGGACCGGCAGATCATCCCTGATGTATGGCTCAGGCGGACCGGACAGCCTGAGCGTGGCCCGAGTGTGGCCGTGGCCGACGCCGACGAACCGGTGCTGGTGCAGGTGCCGGAGTTGGAAATCCACGAATCGTACATCGAAATTCTGGACCGGCACAGTGGGCAGAGCGTGGTCACTGTGATCGAGGTGGTCAGCCCGGCGAACAAGTTTCCAGGGCCCGGCCGTGATTCGTATCTGGCCAAACAGCGCGAGGTTCGCTCCAGCACGGCCCACTTGGTGGAGATTGACCTGTTGCGCACCGGCCGGCACGTGCTAGCCGTACCGGAA
This sequence comes from Pirellulales bacterium, assembly GCA_030605745.1. GTDB lineage: Bacteria > Planctomycetota > Planctomycetia > Pirellulales > Thermoguttaceae > JAUWHT01. The sequence goes on from JAUWHT010000174.1 coordinate 1,252, forward strand.
TGGGTTGCCCGCGGCCGCGGGCCGTACGAGTACCTGGTCTGTGCGAACCGCGCCGGCGGGCTGCGCGACTTGTTCGATCTGTACCCGCGCCGCTTGCGCGAGCGTCTGCCGCGGATTCGCATCCCACTGGCCGGCGACGACCCCGACGTGCCGCTGGACATCCAGGCGGCCATGGCCCAAGTGTATGACGCAGGCGCCTACAGCGACAGGATCAATTACCAGTCACCTTGCCGGCCGCCGTTGGAAGCGGGCGATCAGGCCTGGGCAGACGAGCGAGTGAAACAGGGGATTGGGGATTAGAGTCTTACGTTGTAACTTCTGCGCGCCGTGCGCGCATGTTTGTTGATACGAAAGTTGTTGCCGGATAAGGACTTAGGGTTCAGGGTTCAGGATTCTTGTGTGTAATCGAATACGGTTGGAAGCCAAATCCTGAACCCTGAACCCTGAACCCTTGACAACTTTGGTTGCGGCCGCAGGCCGCGTTATGGATTAGGGATTGGAACTTGACTCTAATCCCTAATCCCTAATCCCTAAACCGGAGTTTCTGAACGTGAATCCCTTCAGCCCGAAGCCCCCCTTGCGGATCGCCGTGCTGATCTCCGGCGGGGGAACGACGCTGCGGAACCTGATCGAGAAGATCGATGCCGGCGAGTTGAATGTGGAAGTTTCGCTGGTCGTCTCCAGCAGCCCCAGCGCCGGCGGGTTGCAACACGCCGAAAAGGCCGGTATCCACACTGCCGTGGTCCGGCGGAAGGAGTTCGATTCACCCGACCAGTTCAGCCGGGTGATTTTCGACCATTGCCGCCGGGCCGGCGTGGACCTGGTGGTGATGGGCGGATTCCTGAAGCAGATAACCGTGCCCGACGATTTCACCAATCGGGTGATCAACATCCACCCGGCGCTGATTCCCGCCTTCTGCGGCAAGGGGTTCTACGGCCACTATGTCCACGAGGCGGTGTTAAAGTACGGGGTGAAGCTCAGCGGGTGCACGGTCCACTTTGTCGACAACCAGTACGACCACGGGCCGGTGATCCTGCAAAAGGCGGTGCCGGTGCTGGACGGCGACAGCCCCGAGACGCTGGCCGCCCGCATCTTTCAGGCCGAGTGCGAGGCCTATCCCGAGACCCTGCGGCTGATCGCCGCCGGACGTGTGAGAGTCGAGGACCACCGCGCCCGCATCGCCCCGCAGCGAGTCGTTTAGCGGCCGGGCTTGCCCG
>JAUWHT010000412.1 GCA_030605745.1 Pirellulales bacterium
CGGGCAAGCCCGGCCGCTAAACAACTGATTCCGAAGTGTCACCAATCCCCAATCCCCAATCCCTAATCCCTAATCCCTAATCCCCAGCCCCCATGAACGAACTCGCCCAACAGCCTGTGCCGACGTGGTTCCTTGGTGTGCTGGCCCTGGGCGCTTGGGCCAGCCTGATGGTGTGGGTGCTGATGGCGGTACGGGTATGGCGGGCAGTGCCCGTGCTGCCCTACCAACCGCGGCGCCGGGTGCCCTGGCAAGGGATCGACCTGGTGCTGGTGCTGGTGGTGTACCTGGCCACCCAGGTGGGAATGATCTTCCTGGCCGGGGCGTGGTTGGGGCCCGAGCTTACCCGGCCGCCGGACTCCTACGACGTCGAGCAGGCCAACGCCTCACACCTGGTGGCCAAGCTGCTGGTCGAAAGCGATGTCTGGACCCTTCTGCTGTGTGGATTCTCGGCGGCGGTGGTGGCCCCGATTGTCGAAGAGTTCCTGTTTCGCGTGCTGTTGCAGGGATGGCTGGAGACCGCGCAAAGGCGATGGCGGCGGGCGATGCCCACCTTGCGGCGGCTGGTGCCGGGGGCCACCGGACCAATTGTGCTTACCTCGCTGCTGTTCGCCCGGATGCACTTCCGAGTGGACACGCCGATGATGCACGTGCAGTTTCTCACCTTCGTGCTGGTGGCCAATGCGGTGGCCTGCCTGCTAACGATGGCCTTTGCAATCGGCCTGCTGCGGGTTCGTGCCGGGGCGACGGCTGCTGATCTGGGCTGGGTGCCCGGAAAATTCTTCGCCGATCTGCGGTTGGGGCTGCTGGCGTTCCTGGCCGTTGCCGCGCCGCTGTACCTGGCCCAACTCGCGTTGCTGCTGCGGTTACCCAAGTGCCTGGCCCCCGATCCGTTCGTCTTGTTCTTCCTGGCGCTGGCCCTGGGGACCCTCTACTATCGCACACATCGGATAGTCCCGGCAATCGCGGCCCACATGGCGCTGAACACAACCAGTCTGGTGATGGCCTGGCTGATGATGGGGAAGTAGGGATTTGGGATTTGGGATTGGGGGGTAGCGATGCCGGAGACGGTTCGGTAGGCTAGTGGATTGTCAACGCTGAATTGACTGTTTGACAATAGCCGCACGCGCAACGCGTCGCGGGGGCAATAGCCGGGACGCAACGCGTCGCGGGGGCGTCCCCGCGGGACGTTGTCCCCCGGCTATCGGTAACTGCGTACTGAAAACTAAAAACTGGAGACTTCCAATGGCGACCGGATTTGGGATTATTGGTTGTGGTATGATCGCTCATTTTCACGCCCGGGCGATCGCCGACATTCGCGGCGCGAGGCTGGTGGCCGGGTTCGATACGGTCCCCGCGGCGGCCGACCGGCTGGCCGAAGCGACCGGCTGCAAGCCGTACTACAATCTGAAGGAGATGCTGGCCGACCCGCAGATCGACGTGGTCACGATCGGTACGCCCAGTGGGGCCCACGTGCAACCGGCCGTGGCCGCCGCCCAGGCCGGAAAACACGTCATCGTCGAAAAACCGCTGGAAATCACACTGCACCGCTGCGACCGGATCATCCGCGAGTGCGAGAAGGCGGGCGCGGTCCTCTCGACCATCTTTCCATCACGGTTCCACGAATCGAGCATCGAGATGAAACGGGCGGTCGACGCCGGACGCTTCGGCCGGCTCACCGTCGGCGACGCCATCGTCAAGTGGTACCGCACGCAAGAATACTACGACAGCGGGGCGTGGCGGGGAACTTGGGAACTCGACGGCGGTGGGGCGCTGATGAACCAGGCCATACACAGTGTCGACCTGCTCTACTGGCTAATGGGCCCGGTCGCCGAGGTCCGCGCCCAGACTGCCCTGTTGGCCCACCGGCGGATCGACGTGGAAGACACGGCCATGGCCACGCTAAAGTTCGCCAACGGTGCCTTGGGCATCATCGAGGCCAGCACGGCCGTCTACCCGGGCTACTTGAAGCGGATCGAGATACACGGCTCCGACGGCTCGGCCGTGATGGAGGAAGAAGACCTAATCAAGTGGGATTTCGCCAAGAAGAACCGCCGCGACCAGGCGATCCGTCGCAAGATGTCCCAGCAGCAAAGCGGCGGTGGCGGGGCGGCCGACCCGGCTGCCATCGGACACCACGGCCACACCCGACAGTTCCAAGATGTCTTGAAGGTCATCAAGAACGGAACCACCCCGCTGGTAGACGGCCCGGAAGGCCGCCGCTCGGTCGAGATCATCCTGGCCATCTACAAGGCCGCCGAAACCGGCCGCGCTGTCAGACTGCCGCTGAAAACAGACCCGGTCCTGAAAGCCCGCAAGACGGGCGTCGTGGGGTAGAACATTGTAAATACCCCCGGTCGCTACGCCCGCCAGGGTCGTTTGCGACTGCGGCCAAGGTTCGCAGCATCGCCTCTAGCTGATTACTTCGACTTCCAGATTGAGCATTTCACCGAGCTGTCGTATTTCCTCGGTATAATCCCCGTAAACCCATTGTAGATGATTTCCATACTCGATTCGCTTCTTCATGAATTCGTCGGCTCTTCCATTCGGTGACTTAATTAGAGCTGCAACAGAGCATCCCAGGTTGTCCTTGCCCCAACCGCTGGCTCCTACAAGGTCACCCTTTAGCAGAAGGATTTTTGTAGCAGAAGGATCTACTCTGGCTACAGTGACTGTCTTCTCAGGATTATTCATAAAATCAACCACCACTTTGGTCCCCCAACCAGATGCGACAAAACGTCCCAGTTCATAGGGCAGATCAGGTTGCTCATAACCATTCATTTTCATGCCGGGAACGCTATGATTGATTATGAAAGCGCCTTTACTCCGTGGACCTGAGTTGCCCTGGTGACAGGATTTCCCGGATACTGACATCAACAGTCGCATTGCCAGCAAGGAACCCAGGTCTGCTTCGCATGAAGATGCACATCCCTGATCTCTGAGAAGACTGTGAATCAGACAGGGAGTAATCTTCCATTGGTCCGGAAGCCTGCTCGTACAAAACTCGAAACACTCTATGGTAAACGCATTGCAGCCGTGTCTATTCATCAAGTTTTTAACCGTTTGATAGAACTGCGCACTGCTGACAACATACTTCTTCTCGATATAGGATTTCTTCGCATTGCGGAGCAACTTGTCGGCAAGTTGTTCGGCTTTTTCCATCTCGAGCTTACTTCTCATCGTACGATTCATTTCCTCGGCAAGCTCTTTGTAGGAAATTTTGTTGACGACGATTCCAAGTCTTTGCCTAAGTTTCTGAAGGTCGTATATGCTGCCGACCGAACATACTGCCGGCAAACCGCGGTCTGTCGGGAACAAAACTCTGGTATGAGTGAATACTTTTCTGGCTCGCAACAAGGAAACCAGCCCTTTCAACTCATCGTTATTAGCAGGTACAAACGCCTCACACCCCATGCTTCTCGAATAGGCGGCAATATCCACGTTTCTGCAACCCAATCCCCTCAATATGATCGGTCTGCCAAAAAGCTTGCCGATCTGAAAGGCGCTGATTGAAGAACCGCTCGGGATGACGAAGAAAACGTCTGTTTCCTGGCTGTCTGCTTTCAGCTTGTCTAATTCCTCCCGCCGCAAAACAAAATCTTCCGAGAACGTAATATGGACCGGCTCCAAAACGTTCACGCTTTCTGCACTGAGATTCAGCCTGGTTTCCTTGATCTGCTTCGCCCATCCAGCAAACCGTTCTTTTTTCAGTACCTTTTCTTTACTGATACTCAAAGGACTCCATCGGCATGGCCCTTCCCACACGTCAGTGTGAATGATATTGGTCATTACGGGTTTCAAGTTGATTCTCACATCACGAGGATTGGCGGCTGTATCCTTTGCCGCCGGCTCAAGTGCCCCGGTTTGCGCATTTGCCGTTCCCGCAACCAAGGCATTGCCGCCTGACGCCGTGCTTGCAACTAGAGTTCCCAAACTGGTTCCAAAGAAATCACGTCGGTTCATTTGTATACTCCTTCTAGGTAAGCGTTCACGGGACTTCGACCGTGCCAAAGTTCTACTCGTGAGCGATTGTTCTCATTATCGCATACATCCGAAACCCGGTCAAGTAGCCGAATCTGGATCGGTCTGGATTTCTTGATCGGCGGCCCCCGGACTGTACCGCTGCACCGCCACTACACTCTATTTTGAACAAGCGTTTCAGAGAAGTCAAGGGCCCGACAGCCCGCCCTCCGAGCAATTTTTTCGGCTCTTCCGTTTTTAGGTGCGAACTCCGCACTTTTCGAGGGGTTGAGCCTTATAGTTTAGAGAGGCCTCGATCCTCAACAACAAATGCTTACTAGCACAATCTTGAGAATACCATATCCGGTGCAACCTTGTCAAACGCCAGAATCGAAAAACCCGCCCGTCCTGTGCCGCTTACGGGGGGTAAACTATTACAGCGTAAGACTTTACGACGAAATCTGCCCGCCGAAAATTTTTTTCGGCCTGACCGAAAAAGACCCCAAAAGTGTGGTAACTACCAAAAGTCGTCGGACACGCTTTGGAGCCGTCTGATCCCTGGACCTGAATCGAGCCACCGAAGCGGTGGGGCGGAGCATCGCCGAGCTACGGCAGATCGCCGCAGGCCTGAAGGCCGTGTTTCTCGTGTTTTGCACCTAAAAACGGAAGAGCCATTTTTTCTTTTGCTCTTTCCTTCGCGGCTAGTTCTGGCTATAATATGGCTAGAATGCGTTACCAAATCATTCTTGCGTCCGAAGCTGTTGAAGACCTGCACAATCTGAAAGCAAATCTGCGATCAAAAGTACGAGACGCACTGGAAACGCACCTGCGGTATCAGCCTGTCAAGACCAGTAGGAGCCGAATCAAGCGATTGCGGGGCGTGTCCAGGCCGCAGTTCCGGTTGCGTGTCGACGAAGTACGTGTATTCTACGATGTGGTGGAAGGGGGCGTCAAAGTCTTGGCGATCGTTCAGAAATCCCAGGCCCAGGCCTGGCTCGATATGTTGGGAGAGTCCGATGAAGGAAGCAGCACTGTCTGAAGTCAAAGATGGGTTATCACGATACTTGCGGCTTGCCGAGAAGGAGCAGGTTCTCATCACTCGTCACGGGAAGCCTGCGGGCGTTTTGATCGGTTTTCGATCCGACGATGATTGGTTCGACTACCGATTGGAGCATGATCCTCGCTTCTTGCAGCGAATCGAAACGGCGCGCAGCAGCCTGCGGTCCGGCCGGGGCTCCAGACTCGAAGATGTGGAGTAAACCGCCTGATTTCTCTGTTGATCGGCGGGTCAGAAAACCGTATCGTGCCACACCATAAACCATAGGGAGGAAACCCTGCATGCACTGCAAGCATTTCGTTGATTTTCTCGTTTATCTGATAGTTCGCGTGTTGATCTGCATTGTGCAGACGATGCGGATTGAGACCGGCCGGGGCGTTGCCAGGTGTCTGGGGTGGGTGTTTTGCAATGTGCTGCGAGTCCGCGCCCAGGTGGTCGATGATAACCTGGCTCATGCTTTCCCTAAGCTCTCCAAAGCGCAGCGGGTCCGACTGGCCCGGCGGATGTGGCGGCACCTGTTCCTGCTGGTGTTCGAGGTGGCGCTGGCACCGCGGAAGATCCACGAGACGAACTGGCGGCAGTACGTCACCCTGCTGGATGATGACAAGCTGGTGCGGCTGCTGCTGGGCGAGCGTCCGACGCTGATCGTTACGGCCCATTTCGGCAACTTCGAGTTGGCTGGCTACGTGCTGGCGATGCTGGGCTTTCCTACCCATACGGTTGCCCGAACGCTCGACAATCCGTACCTGGACCGATTTCTGAACCGATTTCGCGGCGGGACCGGCCAGTACATGATCCCCAAGAACGGCGGCTACGAGCAGATCGTGGAGGTACTCGGCGGCGGCGGCACGATGACGTTTCTGGCCGATCAGTATGCCGGGCCGAAGGGCTGTTGGGTGGAGTTTTTCGGGCGACAGGCGTCGGCCCACAAGGCGATCGCGCTTTTGGCCCTGGACAACGACGCCCCGGTGGTCGTCTGTTCCGCCCGCCGACTGGGCCGACCGCTGCACGTCGAGTTGCACACCGCGGCAATCGCCGATCCACGCGACCCGCGCGACGAAGTTAGCAGCGTCCGCCACCTGACGCAGTGGTACACCAGCCGCCTGGAAGAGATCATCGCCCGCACGCCCACCCAGTACTGGTGGCTCCACCGCCGCTGGAAAGACACCCGCAAGCAACGGCGCGACCGAAAGAATGTGTAATAAGGAAAAAAGGGTAGTGCCTCATGATGTTGGCAAGAAATAGCGGGGTTGTTATGCTATTGCCTCTCCTGTTGCGCCTAAATGTGCTAGCAGTGCAAGGAGGCTGGCGATGGCAAGGAAAGATCGGAGCAACCAGCACAATGGTGCTG
>JAUWHT010000398.1 GCA_030605745.1 Pirellulales bacterium
CGGCTCGACGCTCTTACGTTCTTGGTCCGCCATCAGCCCTCTCACGTAGTCGAGGGAGTGCGCACGGGCCTCCTTACGCCCGAACAGCGGCGCAAAACGCGCGTGCCAGTGAACCATCCGCCTCGCGGCAGCGCGTACTTCGTCCCTTGTCATCGGAGTGTCCTCCTGACTGAACACCACAAACAAGGGACTGGCCAGCCCTAACCAAAGGCCATGGCCACCAATCCTCCAATATGCGCCTCCGGCTCGAAACGACCAATAGCAAAAGTCTTGCTGTAGAAATAGTGAAAGCCTGACCCCGTTATCTCGTTATCGTTAACAAGATGCCAACGACCACGCCGACCGGCAGCGTTCGTATCAAGGTGTTCATCGTTTTGTCTCGCGGGGGTTTTTGTTCGAGGGTGTCTACCGTGATCGAGTCGACAGGCTGTCGTCAAGGACGCCCGCCTGCCCCGGTTCCAAGGCGATTTCGACCGTCTTTCGGCCGTATCGAACGGTCGGGTTGCGACCCGCGGTACTGCGGATCGTCGCCTGTGTGAGACGGCCGTCCTTCCAGGCGATGTCGACCTCGAAGCCGCCCCGGGCACGCAGTCCTTTGACCGAGCCGCTGGGCCAGGCCTTCGGCAGCGCCGGTAGCAGAACGATTTCTCCGGTGTGCGACCCGAGCAACATCTCGGCGATGCCAGTGGTGCCCGCGAGGTTGCCGTCGATCTGGAACAGCCTGCCGGGAAGGATGCCGTCGAACAGGTTGGGCAGGGCGTTTCGGCAGATCAGGCGGTTGAGGTACCAATGGGCCTGCTCGCCGTCGTACAATCGGGTGTAGAAGCAGGTCTTCCAGGCGTTGCTCCAACCGACGTCGCCGCCGAATCCCCGCCGCTCAATCGTCTTCTGTGCCGCTACCCAGAGTTGGTGGTCTTGCTCGGTGATCAAGGAGAACGGATAAAGACCGATCAGGTGCGAGACATGGTGGTGCTTCGGTGCGCATTCCTTGTAGTCCTCGACCCATTCCTGAATCGTGCCGTCGCGGCCGATCTTCATGGACGGCAGCTTCGCCATCGCCGTTTCCAACTCCCGGCGGAACGGTTCGTCGCACCCCAGAATTCGCGAGGCCTCGACGACCGCCTGAAACATGGTCCGGACGATGCTCGTATGATAAGTCGATCCCCGGGTGATCCGCACGGGCTGGCCCGTTTCGGGGTGGATGTAGGCATTTTCCGGCGAGGCGGACGGCACGATGACCAGCTTGCCGTCGTGGTCTTCCACCAGGTAGTCGAGTAGGAACTCGGCGGCTCCCTTGAGCACGGGGTAGGCCTGCTCGCGCAGGTAGTCGGTGTCTTGGGTGAACTCGTAGTGACGCCACAGGGTCATCGCCATCCAGGTGCCGGCCAACGGATCGAGCACACCGTTGGTGAACTGCGACGCCTTGGTCGAGCCGCTGGGCGTGGTGCGGCCGAACGGGTTCGTCGCATGGAAGCTGACCCAACCCCGAGCATCGTAGAGCCGGCGTGCTGAGACGGCGCCCTTTTCGCTCAGCCGGGTGAGCCAGTCGACGAGCGGATCGACCGTTTCGGACAAGTTGCAGAGGTCGGCCGGCCAGTAGTTCATCTGCAAGTTGATATTCAGGTGGTAGTCTGCTTCCCACGCCGCCCACATCTGGTCGTTCCAGATTCCCTGCAAGTTCGCCGGCAGACGACCGGGGCGACGGGAACTGCCCATCAGCAAGTAGCGGCCGTACTGGAAGTACAAAGCGGCCAGGTCGGTATCTTCCTCGCCGCGCCGGACGGCCGCCAGTCGCTCGTCGGTCGAGAGATTGCGCCGGTCTTGTCCTCCCAGATCCAATGCAACCCGGTCGAAGTAGGAGCGGTGCTCCGCGACGTGGTCCCGCAGCAACTCGGCCCAGGTTTTCTTCGCCGCGCTTTGCAGCAGGCGGTCGGACGTCTTACCCGGGTCGATCGCCCGGTCGAAGTTCATTCGGTCGAGGTTGTAATCCGTGGCGGCGGTGAAGAGGACGACGGCCTCGTCCGCTCGGTCGATGACCAGGGTATTGCCGTCGGATTGGACGGTGCCCCTTTCCATCCGCACGATCAGCCGTCCGTCGAACCGCATGTGCTTACCACCGGGCCCCGATCCGCCCGGGTTGTCGTCGTGGCCCTCGGGCGCGGCGATGTCGACGATCTGGCCGTCCATGTGCAGGCGGTTTCGATCGGTGGCCGTCACGGTTGCGTCCTTTTGACGCGTGAGCCGGATTCTCGCCCGTAACGCGCCCGGTTTATCGACGCAAAGCCGAACGGCCATCACGTCGTCGACGGCCGAGATGAGAACCTGGCGTTCGAACCGGGTTGGTCCGACCCGATAGGTCACTCGCGCCACGCCCGTTTCCAGGTCCAGTTGACGCCGGTAATCCTCGACCGTCGCGGCATGGTCGACCTCGATCCAGAGATCGGCCAGGGGCTCGTACGAGCGGAACGAGGTGGGCGACTTCGTCAGGGTCTTCAGTCCCAGGGTACGCGCCTCGACGATCTTTCCCACCAGAACCAGTTCCTGCACCTTGCGCAAGTTTTCGGCGAAGTTTTCGGGATAGGCGTCCGCCGGCTCTCCGGCCCAGAGGGTTTCCTCGTTGAGTTGGAGCCGCTCCTTGTCGGCGTGGCCGAACACCATGGCCCCCAGCCGGCCGTTGCCCAGCGGCAGGGCTTCTTCCCACTTGTCCGCCGGCTGCTTGTACCAGAGTGTCATCGCAGCGTCGGAGGCGACCGTCGGGTAGTTCCACGTTCCCAAAAGCGTGACGCAAGTCAACAGGTAGACGCAGCTTCGTAGAATCATGTTTGGGCCTCCATTTGCCGAATTGTCCCGGGCACCTTTCTTCTGTATTGTACCCTAGCTGAAAGCTGAAAGCTGAGACGGCCAAAAGTACCACTTGACATTTGTACATGGTTTTGCTATCTTGGCCGGTGTTTCTGGCGGCAACCCGAATGCCAATCGGGCCCCTATGGCCGGCAACGTGGCCGAAGAAGGCGTAATTCCATCGGCAGCGGGTCGGTCTTACAGTCCGGGCAGAGAAAGACTGTTTTCTCCCCCCCGCCCATCTTTCCACGGTGTGGCGGCCAGCCCGAAACTGTTGGACTGATCTTGTGGTAAGGCCGAGGGCCGTCATACAGGCCACAATAAGACCGGTGCCGGAGGGCCGACCTGGTTTCGGCGGAAGGGGGGCGCATTTCTTACCACGGAGGCACGGAGGACACGGAGATTACTATTCAATAAGAACTTCTCTCCGTGTCCTCAGTGCCTCCGTGGTGAAATTGAATGCGGTTTATGCGAGTCTCCCACGCTGTCGATGCCGTGGTCAATGGCACTTACACCGTGACTGGCGTGACGGTCGGCCTGACTTCGCGGACCGTAGGAAATCGGTCAACCGAAGGCGAAGTGGACGGCACAGGCAGTAC
>JAUWHT010000319.1 GCA_030605745.1 Pirellulales bacterium
GCTCCCTCGGTCACCACGTAATACACCTTGCTGTTGTAGGCGATCACGTCGACGGTGGCCTCGGGCGAGTCGAAATACTGCGAGAGGTGCTTCTCCAACGCCGTTTTGGCCTCCGCCACCGTCTTGCCCGCCATGTGCAACGCGCCGTACTGACGCAGGTTGATCGTGCCGTCGGGACCGACCAGGTACTGCCCGGTGATCTGTTGCGTGCCGACCGAGCGGGCCAGCCTCACGGAGACCTCCGGATGGGTCAGTATCTGCCGCAGGTGCCGGTCGATGGCCCCGGTGGCCTCGTCGATGGTCATCCCGGCCACCCGCACCGTCCCGTAAGCCGGCCCAAGGTTCACCGTCCCGTCACCCTCGACCAGGTAGAAGTCGTCGATCGGCTGGTCCAGCAAGGTGCCGACCACCTGGACCTGTAGCACGTCGTATATTTCGGCCCGGTACGGCGGCAGGGGCACCAGCTTGAGCATCTCGATCAGAAGCACGTCGGGCGGCTCGATCCGGTAAGAGGGCAGCGAGGCCATGGACAACTCGCGTGGCGGCTCCATGGCCGTCGGGACCGGCTCCTGGAGCGACTGATCGTAGAAATCGATCGTCTGGCATCCGGCCCCGGCCATCCCACAGGCCGCCAGCAGTGCCAGCATTGCTATCCGCATCGGCAAACTCCCTTTATTCAACGCTGTCCAACTAATCGGCAAAGCCAACCAGGCACTTGAGGGCGTTTGACAGCCTGGGAGCCAGCGAGTATGGTGGGGCCTGTGGCACATGTTGGTGCGGCAGTTGAACTGCCGCACCAACAATGCACTCGCACTCGCCAATAGAATGACAACGTCCCGCGGGCGTGGTGCTTACGTGGGCGTGCTCCCGCGACGCGTTGCGCGGGCGGCTATTTTTGTCCTAAAGCATTCTGTTTTGTGGGCCGCACTACCGTTTTGTGGTATATTCTCTATAATCAATGAGCTTAGACAGTAAATGTTCCCGTACCTAGGAAAAGGAGTATTCTGTGGCTAAATCACCCGACAAACCAGAAGAAAAGAAAGAAGCTGAAGTTCCTGCCCTGGAGTCCCCGGCAACCGGCTCGGGAGCCGGTCCGGCTGCACAGCCGCAGCAGCGGTTGCAGGTTCAGATCGACGACTCGAAGGCCCTGGCGGCGTACAGCAATTTCTGCCGCGTCACCGGCACACCGGAGGAGTTGATCATCGATTTCGGACTCAATCCGCAACCGTTCGGCGTGCCGGCCAGTCCGATCCCCATCACCCATCGGATCATCAGCAACTTCTACACGGCCAAGCGGATGCTGCACGCCCTGCAGTTGACCATTCAGCGCCACGAAGCCACTTTCGGCGTGCTGGAGACAGACGTGCAGAAGCGGGTCAAGCCAAGCGTAATGGCCAACCGGCAAGCCCAGCCCCCGGCAAGGCAGTAGTTTGTAACGATTGCGGAGACTCTTCGCGTTGCGTAGAGTGTCGGCAACGTTTCCCATCTGCCGGACGCTCCGTAGTTGCGTACCCGGCGAGCCGTGCCGCGGCCGCAGTCGATCTTTCACCAAGGCCTGTCGAATACCCGAAGAAAATCAGCAGCGACTGAAGTTTCTCCCTGCTGGACAGGTCGAAGTGTCGTGAAATATCCGCTTGCAATGGTGATTGTGCTTTGCGCGGCGTCGGCTGCGCTGGGGCAGGGTACGTCACGGGGTGCGCACCCGGCCGTGGTGCGGGTAATTGCGACAGAACAGGGCGGGGCATCATGCGGCTCGGGAGCCCTGGTCGGAGTCAACCAGACGTACGGGCTGGTGGTCACCAACTGGCACGTGGTCCGCGACGCGCGTGGACCGATCACGGTCATCTTTCCCGACGGGTTCCAGTCGCCCGCCACTGTGCTTGCCGCCAATCGCGATTGGGACTTGGCGGCGCTGGCCATCTGGCGGCCGCAGGTCGCACCGATTCCCCTGGCCACCGAGGCGCCGCGGCTAGGTGAAGTGTTGACCATCGCCGGGTACGGTCGGGGCTGGTACCGGGCGGCGGCAGGGCGCTGCACGCAGTACGTCTCGCCCGGTAGAAACTGCCCCTTCGAGATGGTCGAGCTCGACACGCCTGCCCGCAGCGGCGATTCGGGCGGGCCGATCCTCAACCAGCGGGGCGAGTTGGCCGGCGTGCTGTTTGGTTCCGGTTTCGGGCGGACCACGGGCAGCTATTGCGGCCGGGTCCGCTGGTTCCTGGACTCGGTAGCTGGCGATTTCCGGCGGTTGCCTTCCAGTCCCACCATGATCGCCCAACAGCCGTCTGCCGGTCCCAATACGATTGCCCGACGCCCGCGTCCCAAGCCCGACCCGATTGTGTCGATTGGCGGTCAGTGGACTTTGTCACCCTCGAGCGAAGCACCCGACCAGTCGCCGGTTCGGTGTGAGCTTGCCGAGCTACCCATCCCGCGTCCGCCCGAGACACCCGTGGCCGATGTTTCCACACCCACCGAGCCGCTGGCCGGGCCTACTGTGGGCGGGCCCAACCGGGCCGAGCAGATCAAGACGATCCTGGCGGCGATCGGTATTCTGGCCCTGCTGCTGCACGGCCTGCGTCTGCTGGCGGTAGCCGGGGGATCGTAGCGATTTCATCACTTGAGATCCAACCGCTTGACGTGGACCAACCTGTGGCCAAACATGTCAACGGCCGCTTGGGACTGCTCGAGGACGATATACCCAATGAGCGGTTCATACTGACCGTCCTCTGGTTCCATGTCCACAAAGAGCACTTCAGTAACAATCGCTCGGAAACCCTCGATCTGAATTCTGACCGGCCCGCATACGAGTCCCT
>JAUWHT010000429.1 GCA_030605745.1 Pirellulales bacterium
CAGCAGTTTTTCGGCCCGGCGGAGGTTTTTGCGCACCGGGTAGAACAGCGGCAGTCCGCGCTTCACGTTTGCATCGACGCCCAGCTTGCGGAACTGGATGTCGGCCGCATCGACCAGTTGGCCGTCGACGTAATAGCCCTCGACCGCTTCCACGTCGTTCGGATCGGTAACGACGCCCAGGCTATGGTGCGGCAGGCCGGCCGCTTCCGCGGGCGTTACGATCTGGTCGGGCTCGACGAAGCGGACGCGCGTGGTCCCGTCGGGTGCGACGAACAGTCGCAGAAAGCACTCGCCGTCGCGGTCCTTGCGGCGGACGATTTCCTGCTGCCGCTTGTGCCACTTGTTTTCTCGGGTGAACTCGTCGAGCACGTTCTGGACGTCGCGGACCAATTGGTCGGAAGTCGCACGGTCCTTCCTCGCGGTGACTCGGTAGGTATGCCCGCTGCCGGTGATGTAGCTGATGCGGTTTTCGTGTCCGTTGATGGCGAACTCGTTGCCGAGCGCGAGTGCTCGGCACTGGGCGCGTATTTCGGCCAGTTGCTGTTCGCTGCTGAAGGCAATTCCGGCCGCCGAGCCCGGCATACCGTCCCTGCCGAGTTGTGTCCAGCGAGAGCCGTCCATATCGTACAGCGCGTCGGCCGGGTCAACGAAGTTGTCCCACAGCCCATCGAACGCTTCGAGCAGTTGCCGCTGGAGTTGGGCCAGCCGCGGTGTGGTGTGGTTGGTCTGTTGCATGGTTCGGTTTCCTTTTCAGTTGGTTGTATATGGTTCGTATTCAGGCCGCCGTACCGGCGGCCGCTAAACAGGTGACAACCACCGTGCACACACGTTTAGCGGTCGTCGGTACGACGACCCGGTGTTGCACACGTTTAGCGGTCTGGTGTTGCACACGTTTAGCGGTCGTCGGTACGACGACCTACTTGTTGCCAAGCCGCAAGCGGCTATCCCACGGGTAATCGATTTCCTAATCCGTCGTTGGCCGTGCGGCCTTGAAGCAATTCGGCAGCCAGGCGGATTGCCATTTCGGCCGCGTCAGGGCCGTCGTCGTGGTCGGCGACGGGAAACTCCTTGAGTTGTTCGACCAGCAACCGCGTGCCGGGGCTGTCGTTTTTGAACCGCAGTCGCCGGGCCGATAGATACTGTCCCAGCCGGCGGATGCGGACCTGCTTGTTGGTGCGGTTTTCCAGCGGCGCCGGACGTCCGGCAAGAATGCCTTGCCGGCGGAACTCGGCCTGAAACTCGCCGCCCAGCAGGTCCTGAAACTGGTTCGACTCGATGCCGAACACGTCGGGCTGGAACCGGCGGTAGAGTTCGGTGCCGTCGGCCACAATTTGCGGTGTCGGGCGTCGGGCCAGGTCGGCCTCCAGGTAAAGCATCCCATGCCGGTCCACACCCAGCATGACCAGGGCCGAGAAATCACCCCGCCGGGAGTCGCTGCCCTTGCTAGGATCAAGCGCCAGCGTCTTTACGGTTAGCTGCTTCGGCCAGTCGTTGAACCAGATGCCCTCGTCGAAGTACGACTCGGGCCACTCGCACAGTTCCGGGTTGATCGGCGAGTTTTGTTTTTCTCGCTCGAACGCGGTATGCCCGCTTTCGGCCCTCATGCACATCAGCGTGTAGAGGTCTTCTTCCTCGGGCCAGAGCACGATTACGCCGGCGTTCATTGCCGCACGGTTTTTTTCGTAGAACGCTCGGGCCGTCTGCTTGTAGCCGGGGTTTGCGATGTCGGTGTAAATACTCTCCCACTCGTGCCACAAGGTTATGTTGTCGGGCCAGTGCTGGATGGCCTTGAAGACTCGGGAAGTCCAGCCCGGGTTCTGATCGAGTTGCATGGCTAGTGCTTCGCGGTGCAGTGCGGTGGCCAGGTTGACCAGGTTGGTGCGGTGGGTGCCGGCCTTCATAAGTGTACCGTGGAACCAGGTTCGCGACCGGTCGCGTTGCAGGGCCGACTGGATGTGCCCGTCGTTTTGCAGGTCGTCGCAGATGATCAGCGTCGGTCGATATGCGCCGCGTCGTCGGCCGCGAATCCGCTGGCCGGTGCCGAATGCCTCGATGGCCACGCCGTTGCACAGCACGATCGAATTGCTCCGCCACAGGGGTCCCTGTCCGGCGGCCCGGGGGAAGTCGGCGGCCAGTCGCGGGTTGTCCATCAGTTCGGTCTTGATGTTTTCCAGGTGGGCGCAGGCCTGGTGCTTGGTATCGGAGACGATCCAGACGTAGGGTTCCAACCTTTCGATGGCTACTCGCAGCGGATATGCGAGCGTTGCCACGGTCGACTTAGCGCCGCCGCGTGGTCCGAGCACGTTGATCTTGCTTCCGCGCACCTGCGTCATTTTGTCGAGCTGTCGTCCAAGCCAACGGTGCATGTCGGACTGCGGCAGCGTGAAATGATCGGGCAGGTACTTTTTTGCCCAGGCGAGCAAACCGGCGTCTCCGTTGCGTGCGGCCAGGCAGCGTCGCGCCCAGCCGTGCCTTGCGGCGATTTCGTCGTAA
>JAUWHT010000042.1 GCA_030605745.1 Pirellulales bacterium
CTCTTTGTGCAAGTCAACGCCGACGAACGACTGGTAAGCTACAATAGTTTCGGACATGGTAAATGTCTCCGTGTTAGGGGTCGAAAAACGAGGAATACGCAGTGGAAGTCTACCTTCCACCGGCCCCTACACGGTTTTACCTTGGTCGAACTGCTTGTGGTAATCGCTATCATCGGGATTCTGATTGCGCTGTTGCTGCCGGCGGTGCAGGCGGCTCGGGAGGCAGCCCGGCGGTTGCAATGCGCGAACAACCTTAAGCAGTTGGGGCTGGCGCTGCACAATTACCATGCCGCGCTGGGTTCTTTTCCACCGGGCGGCATGAGTGATAACCAGTTGAGCTACATCGTCATGCTGCTGCCGTTCCTCGAGCAGGATGCGTTGTACAGTAGGTTCAACTTCGACGCCGGCGGCTACTGTACAACAGGCAAGATCGACCTGTCGCTCAACCGCATCCCGGCCTTGCTATGCCCGAGTTGCAACGAGGAACATTCCCAATACTACGGGGAGTGGGTCCCTCCAACCGCCGATGGCAAGCACGCATACACCACGCACTACGTGGGCGTGATGGGCCCGGTGGGGACCAACCCGGTAACCGGCAACGCCTATGGCCATGAGCCCAACCCTGTCGGGTACTGGGGAGAGCACGCCACCGACGGCGTCCTGTACAAGAATAGCAAGGTCCAGTTCGCCAACATCACTGACGGCACATCGAATACGTTCGCCCTGGGGGAAATCTCCTGGAACGAGTACCGGAAGTTCCGCACCTGGATACGCGGTTCGACGCTCAGCGGCGGGGCGATGGGGAGCTGCAAGAACGTCAGCGAACCGATCAATGCCGGCTCGCCCTACGGCTATTTCAACCACGGTGCGTTCGGCAGCGAGCATCCCGGCGGCACGCATTTTTCCATGTGCGACGGCTCCGTAACATTCGTCTCGGAAAACATCGATCATGCTGTTTATCTCTCCACCGCCAGTCGGAACGGCAGCGAAATCAACACCGTGCAGTAAGTGCGTGAAACACACCGTTTTGCCGCAGACCCGTCCCCTTTTTCCTTCAGGGAAAGGATATATCGAGATGATTTCGTCAACAGAGCGGGGAACAGGCCGCGGTGGTGCCGCTTGTCGTGGTCTGGTCTTTGTGTCGGCGCTTGTTGTGTCCTGCTTCCTGGTGGCCGGCTGCGGACGAGACGATGGTCCACAGCGGTTCGAGGTCTCCGGGAAGGTGACATTCGATGATATGTCGGTTCCGGCCGGCAGGATTCAATTCGAACCGGACACATCCAAGGGCAACAAGGGCCCCGCAGGCTACGCGCAGATCAAGGACGGGACATATAGCACACAGCAAACCGGCAAAGGGACCGTCGGCGGACCGCATGTCGTGGTCATCCTCGGCTTTGACGGCAAACCTCGACCGGAAATCGAACTGGACAGCGGAACTCCGATATTCCCCGAGTACCGCGCCACTGTCGAGCTCCCTAAAGAATCCACGACAAAAAATTTCGACGTGCCGGCCACGCCCGGCAACACTGTTGCCCGATGAGAAAACTTGGGCCGGGTGACCCCGGGTGATTGCTCACCCTTACGCTCCCACAGATCTCCCGGCGCGCCGGGATGCAGGATTACCGCATACGGTTCCTCAAGTGACAACTTCGCTTCGCTTGCGGAGTACCGGGTGTAGCGCCGTCACGCCCCCACGCAGTTCATCTGCGTGGGGGCGATTCGACGCGCGGCGATGGTAGGGGCCAGACAGGCGCTCCACGCAGGTGAACTGCGTGGGGGCGGGGCGGCGTTTGGCCGTAACCGTCGGTGGCCTCGGTGGCCAATTCTTGATCTTGAAATTCGTGGCCTAAATGGTATATTCGATCATGTTCATCTTGGCTGAAGCGCGCGGCCATGGAAATTTTGGCGGCGGGCCGGGGGGCGGGGATATTTGCCAAAACTCAGCGCCGGGGTGTGAAACACGCCAGAGTGCCGGCGGGACGCCGGCGTTACATGTCCAACAATTCGAGCGGCTGTAAAGCGTTGCTACGCCGCAAGTTACCGCGTCGCTCGACAGTAAAAAACTCGTCTTGACAAGCGTTTCTACGAAGATGGATTGCCGAGGGTCGGTCGCCGCAAGTTGGCATTAGTATGACAGCGCTAGGTGTTTTTTGCGATTTACGTCTGGAGGTTTCGCCTTTCGTCGTCGGCTTTCGTAGGATGCTCGGTTACGTTTCTGGTGGTATTGATTGATGTTCGCAAGTAGTTTCACAAATACCGGATCG
>JAUWHT010000178.1 GCA_030605745.1 Pirellulales bacterium
CTGGTTGCCTTCGGGGCGACGAATGACAAACGCGGCAAGCTACAAGTTTGCCGAGTGCCAACGCACGACGCCGACATGACAGTCGTGGGATACCTGGATTTAGCACCACTGCCGGACTTTGACAAAGGAAAAATGACCAAGGGATGTAAACATGGCCTGTTCGTTGCGGAACCACCGCGACAAGATGACACGGTTTGCATCGTCGAGGGCGTTAAGGATGCGGCTGCGTTGCACAGCCTGGGCATCATGGTGGTTGGGTTGCCTACGTGCCGGATGGACGCGAGCTTCGCACGATTTTTTCGCGGCGTACACGTTGTCATAATTCCAGACCGTGACAAAGCCGGAACGGAAGGGGCCGAGAAAACGGCGGCCAGGCTGTTCGGGGTGGCGGCTGACGTGAAGATAGCCGAGCTTCCGGCCGATTACAGCGAGACAGACGGGGCCGACACGCGCGACGTGCTACACACACAAGACGGCGAAAGCAAGGTGCGCGATGCAATCGAAAACGCGAGGGAGTGGAAACCGACAAAGGCCGAATCCGAGAAAGGTGAAAACAGTTCTGCCCGGGTAACTATCATCGTCGGCATGGACGAACCGCGCGTAGTTGACCAGGCCATTCACTGTCTGGCAACCGCGCACAATATCTTTCAACGATCCGGTTTACTGGTTCACATCGTCCGAGACGCCAAGCCGCCGCGCGGAATTGCCCGGCCACAAAGCGCCCCGCGAATTGCGCCACTCAGACAAGCGAGGTTGCGGGAACTGTTATCGGCGGTCGCCGACTGGGTTCGGCCGACTGGCAAAGATGACGAAACGCAAAGGTGTCATCCGCCGGACTGGACGGTCAGAGCCATCGACGCGCGCGGCGAGTGGAAAAAAATCCGACGGCTGGAAGGCGTGGTCGAAGTGCCGATCCTGCGAGCCGACGGGACGGTTCTGCAAACGCCCGGCTACGATACGCAAACCGGCATCGTGTACGAACCGCAAGTGACGTTCCCCGCCATCCCCGAGCAGCCCGCGGCGGCCGACGCCAAACAGGCAGCGGCCGAATTGCTGGAAGTGGTCGCGGACTTTCCCTTCGGACACAATACCCACCGCGCGGCCTGGGTTGCGGCCGTCTTGACCCCGCTTGCCCGATTCGCCTTCCACGGCCCCAGCCCGATGTTCTTGATCGACGCCAATGTCCGGGGGTGCGGCAAGTCTCTTCTGGCCGATTGCATTGCTACAATTACATCCGGCCGCGAAATGGCCCGGATGACCGCGCCCAGGGATGATGACGAATTCCGCAAACGAATCACCGCCGTCGCCTTGTCGGGTGAACTGTTAATCCTGATCGACAACGTGACGACCATCTTGGGAGGGTCTAGCCTGGACGCCGCACTGACCGCGACCTCTTGGAGCGACCGTGTTCTGGGTGAAAGCCGAATGGCCGTCGGCATCCCGCTTTTCGCCACTTGGTACGCCACTGGGAACAATATCATCCTTGCGGCCGACACCGCCCGCCGGGTGCTGCATATCCGCTTGCAGTCCTATGAGGAAACGCCCGAGCGCCGAACCGGGTTCAAGCATCCGGACCTACCGGCATGGATCCAACAGGAACGCCCACGGCTTGCCACGGCGGCCTTGACGATGCTGGCCGGGTATTGTGCCGCCGGCCGACCGGGCATGAAGCTGACCCCCTGGGGCTCGTTTCAAGCATGGTCCGACCTTGTACGCAATGCCGTTGTCTGGTGTGGCCTGCCCGATCCGGGTGAGACGCGAACACAACTCGCCAGTCAAGCCGACCGGGACAGCATGGCCCTACGGCAGCTTATTGAAGGTTGGGAGGAGATCGACCCCTCGAGCGCCGGCGTCACCGCGTCGGCCGTCCTGAAAACGCTCACAGACTACCCCAACGATTACGAGACGTTGCGGTCCGCCATTGGGGAACTACTTTACACGCGAGCCGGGAAGCCCCCCAACCCCCGTAGTCTGGGGATGAAGCTACACCACTTCCACTTACGGGTGGTTGGTGGGAGATACCTCGACAAGCGGTACACCCGACAGGGGGCACAGTGGTTTATCGGACGGGTGGAAAAGCGCGACACTAGCGGGACTAGCGGAACTAATTCCAACCCCTCGCGCGTGAGG
>JAUWHT010000207.1 GCA_030605745.1 Pirellulales bacterium
GTACCCCTACTAACGCCTCAGCCACGACCTCACGGTCGCCGCCGCATAGCTCGGGGCCGGGATGGTTCGCTAGACCTTTCCCGTACGACTCTTTCATTCGCGACTCCATGCCGGTTTATCCCGGCGCTTTCTCTGACCCCATTCGCACATTCGCACCATTCGCACATTCGCACATTCGCACATTCGGCCCGTGGCAGGATGTTGTTCTGGTCTTTGCGGACCTTGCGTCGGATGTTGCTCATCGCCGACGCGTTGATGCCGCCGTAGTAAGTTCCCACGGTGCGAGGGGCACAGTTGACGCATATTCACTCCACTGTTACCAACAAGATGGACTCAATTGGCTCGTGCAGGGCCCTGAGTTCATCGAGGAAACGCTGCCGCTGTTGCTCATCGAGTTGTTGGGCGAGGCCTCGGTAGTATTCGATACCGCTAAGCAGGTTCTCCTTGAACTCGTCGAAGTAGTTCGCAGGGCGGGACAAAAGCCCCGACGAGCACCACTCGATCTCGTCACGGAGGTAGTCGACGTAGAGGGCGATTTCGCGGATAAACATGTGCGGTCGGTCAGGGCTCATCGGCAGAGGTGCCCGGGCGTAGATGTGGCTCACCATTTCTTCCAGTGTGGCAATCTTCGAGAAATCGGCAATGCTCGGGCCGGGGCAGACGGCGGGTGTGGCATCCGGGTCGATCCCGTAGCGGATGGTCGCACCGCCGCCCAGATCGTGGCAGATGCAGGACTTCGCCAGCACGTGCTCCCGCACCAGGTGGAGTTGGTCCGGCGTGAGACCTTCCTCTGCAAGATGCCGGAGTTTTCGTCTCTGATAGTTGCGCGAGGCGGTGCAAATCGGGATCTCCGTGAACTCCGTATTGAACCTGACGTGAGTCTTGTGGCAGGCGCTGCCGGGCTTGCCTCGCTCGATCCGCCGCCGCCGGGCCTCCTCGCTTGCGGAGTTCCGTAAGTTCCAAAACGGCATCCCAAAGGGCGAGTGGTCGCTGAGAAAGACGTCCTTCTCCGTAGCGGCCAAGAGCTTCTCCAGGTGCTGCTGATCCACATTGGCTACCTCGGGCACGAGCAGAAAAGGCGTAGCCCACCCCGTCGCGTCGACGTTGTAGTAGCCCAACAGGAATTCGTCCTCCTCAGCCGTGCCGATGCCGCCTTGGGCGGTGATGCGGACTGCGTGAGGCAGCTCGATTGGCGTCCGGCCAGACGCGGCAAGGGCCTTCATGTAGATCGCATGAAGCTGCCTGATCAACTGGTCCTTCTTCTGCTTGAACTCCTCCAGAATCGGCCCCAGCAGGAGCCCCTTGGTGGCGTAGGCGTGACCGCCGCAGTTCAGTCCCGATTCGATGCGGTACTCGGACACCCACAACCCCCGCTTTGCGAAGAACTTGCCTTGAATCATCGCCGAGCGGTAGTCGCCCACCTTCAGGATGATCTTCTTCTTGAGCACGCCGTTGGGGTCCGGGAAGAAGTCGTCGAACTGGGCAGCGTAGCTGTACAGGCGCGGGTTCATGCCCGCCGAGAAGACGATGGAAGAGCAAAGGGAACTGTTGGCGTAGCCCCGCAGGGCCGCCATGGCGTCGCTAAACTCCTGGGGGAGCTTCTTGCCGTCGCGGTAGGCGTCGCTGTCGCCCCTGGACATGATGTTCACGTCGATGCTGCCCGGGGTGGCCAGGCGGCGAAGCTGGTCCTGAAGGCGGGCTTTTCCCTTCGGGTCGTCGCTGGCCAGCATGTCGCGGTAAGTCCGCTTCAGCGGCGTCTCGGGCAACATCTCGTAATAGCGGGTGATTTCGCTTCCCGCCTCGAAAAGCGACGTCTGCAACACCTCAACTCGGCGCATGACCAGCCGGTCCAGGAGATTCAGGTAGGCCGTGATGCGACGGGCACGCGCATCCTCGTCGCGGCTCGTGATTTCCTCGTACGGCTCACCCTCCTGCTCGCAGTGGAGCTTTCGCATCTGCTCGATGAGAGTGTCATCCACCAGTGAAATCACCGACGAGATGCCGTACTTCGCCACCCGTAACGCCGTGTCAATGGTGAACCCGGTACCCATGACGGGGATATGAAAAGTATGCGTACCCTGGAGACTCGGATTTTCCATGTTGTATCCTATCAATTCCAGGCTGCGACAGCGCCGCACAGAGTTCCGTGCGTCCTGAGCGGAGAGCAGGGCGGCAAACTCGCTGGCGGTTGCAGCCGGCGATGACGAAAGGCCGGACAACCCCGCTGGCCCCACCCAGTAGCGGTGACTGACAAGATGCGGCGAGTTGACCGGAATCGGGTTGCCCCATTTCCGGCATCCCCCGATGGGTAGGCCAACTTTGTCGCAACAGCATTCAACCTAACAAGTTTCTAGCAGATTCACAAGGCCTAGAGCCACGTCTGGAAATTCGCGGCCTAAATGGTATATTCGATCATGTTCATCTTGGCTGAAGCGCGCGGCCGTGGGAGTTTTGGCGGCAGGCCGGGGGGCGGGGATATTTGCCAAAACTCATCGCCGCCGTTGGGTGCGACAGGCGGATTTTCGCAACTCCACGCCGGTTTATCCCGGCGCTTTCTCTGACCCCATTCGGGCAGTTGTTGGTGCGGCAGCACAACTACCGAACCAATGGTGTCCGATTCGCCGCCAACGCGCCGGGCAAGCCCGGCCGCTACACGGCTTCATGGCAATTTGACGCCACTAATCTCGTAATCGAACCTCGCCTGCACAATCACGCCGGGGGTTTTGTAGACGAACGTGTAATCGGTCAGGGGGCCGTCGAGTGCGAAGAGGTAGGCGATGCCGACTTCATTTTCGGTCTGGCGGGTGGTTTCCATCGAGTCGTAGGAGAGCTGTTTGCCGTCGGGGCCTTCCAGGTAGGCTTTGTTGTTGAAGATCCAGCCGCGATGCGAGGCCAGCGCCCCATAGGCCTTATCGAACCGCACCCTCATGCGGACCTCCCAGAGTTGGTTGTTCTTTCGGACCTGTTCCAAGGTGATGGAGACCCCGGCGATTCGCTTCTCGACGTTCTTGGCGTTGGTGAGATTGTCAAAGCGGAACGTCTCGACCCTGCCGGGTATCATTGCCGTGAGCGTGCCCTGCAAGCTGGCGATCTGTTTCACGCTACGCGGCGGCAGGGCGAACGGCAGGACTAGGTTCACTGCCGTGGCATTGCCGCCGGTGGGTACTTCCAGCTCGGCCTGGCTGTCGTCCACGGCCAGGGGGTTCCCATCTTCATCGACGGCCTTCAGGTCGGCCATTGGCTGTTTGAGGCTGATCGGGTTGATGCGCGGCTCCCACGTCACTTGCATTCGCAGCCGTAGCGACTTGCCGTCCGGATCGCGCAGATCGCGTTGCGCGCGGATCAGCAGCGGTTCAAAGCGGAATGGTCCGCTGTAGCAGGCCGTGGCGCAGCGAGACAACTGCGAATCCTCCCGGCCAACCACCTTGATCGCCCGCGGCTCGCCGAACGGATAGACCGTCAACTTGGCCTGGTCGAGGACCTGGTCGAGCGCTTGCCAGAAGGGTGTTTTGTCGAAGTCGACCTTGAGTTCGGGATACGTGACCTGGTGGCCGAAGCGCCGGCGAAAATCGACGATCTTGTTGCCCGACTGTTTCCCCAGCGCGGCCAGCACCTTCGAGAGCGGCATGGCGTCGCTGTGGAGTGTAACGAGCGAGGCCTTGGCGACCGACTCGGCGGCGAGTTGCTCAAGCTTCTGCTGGATACGGCAGATGCGTTGCTTGACTTCGGCCGGGGTGCGCGGGCTGATCGGCGGCAGCAGATCGAGCACCTCCGGTCCCAGCCGCAGCAGTTCCGCCTCGGCCGCATCCCGCCGGGCAAGCTGCGGCGCGTCGAACTGACGGACCAGGCGGTGGACCTCTAGCTTCAGATCGTCGCCCACCTTCACATCGACCTGAGCGGCCAGTATGCACCCGAGAAGCAACACTGAACCCAGCACGGCTACGTCTCCCAGGAAAAGAATACACACCCTAGTGTTATTATAGACGTTTTCCGGCGAGATATCCAGTTTCTTCCTATTTTTCGGACTAGACTTGTAATGACATCCGCAAGGAACCTCGGAAGGGACCATCATGCGAATCGCCGTTTTCGCGCTCGTCGCCGGATTTCTGTGGACAACCTGCGCCTTGGGCGCTGCACCGTCTGGAGGGATGGTGCAACTGAAGCTCGACGGCCGAACCGTCGAAGGGATACCGCTGGTATGGAACGCCGACCAGGTGCACCTGCTGGGTCGTGGCGGTTGGCTGTGGGAGTTCGACCCCGACGAGGCCACCGACTTCCGCAAGACATCTAATCGGTTCCGGAGCTACTCGGTTTCTGAGTTTCGGGCGGTTCTGCTGCGGGAGTTGGGCCGGGGGTTCGAGGTGAGCGGGACTGGCCATTACCTGGTGGCCCATCCGCGCGGTCAGCGGGACAAGTGGGCTGGGCGGTTCGAGGACCTGTACCGTTCGTTCGTTCATTACTTTTCGGTCCGCCGTTTCAGGCTCGAAAGGCCGCAGTTCCCGCTGATCGGCATTGTCTGCCGCGACCAGCGCGAGTTCTTCCGCTACACGGCCGAACGGGGCTTGCCGGTCTCGCCCGGCATATTGGGCTATTACTCGCTGGAGTCGAACCGGATCATCCTCTACGACATCGATGATCGGCGCGACTTGGACGACTGGCATAAGACCGCCTCGATCATCATCCACGAGGCCACACACCAGACGGCGTTTAACACGGGCGTGCACAGCCGGTACACCCCGCCGCCGCTCTGGGTGGCCGAGGGGCTGGCCACCATGTTCGAGGCGCCCGGCGTATACGACTCGCGCCATTACACACGTCAAAGCGACCGGATCAACCGCGCTCGGCTTCGGGCGTTTTGGAAGCTGGTCGAGCCGAACCATCGGCCGGAGTTACTGGCCTCGTTGATTGCCACGGATGATCTCTTCCGGACCAATCCGGCGGCGGCCTATGCCGAGGCCTGGGCACTGAGCTTCTACCTGGTCGAGACGCAGGCGTCGAAGTACATGAAATACCTTGCGCGAACCGCCCACCGGCCGCCGTTCTCGGACTACATGGCCGCCGAGCGGACAGCCGACTTCACGGCCATCTTCGGCGACGACTGGCAAATGCTTCAAGCACGATTTCTGCGATTCATGGCGGGGTTGGAGTAAATTCTACCCTTGCAAAATAGTCGTTGTGCGGCAATAATACAGTATGGTATACGTATGCAAAACTGAAGCGGAGGAACACGAATGTGAGCAAAACCCATCTTACTAGCCCATCGCCTCCAATTCGTGTCGGTGCCGACAAGTGGGAGAAGTACGAACCCGGAACCGTTTATCGGTGCAAGGTTATCCTTTCTCCGCCCGACGAGGACGGCCGGATCGTAGTCCATGCGGCATCACTGCCTGGCGTTGTTAGTCAAGGCGATAGCGAAGAAGAAGCGCTGCGCAACATCGTTGAAGCATTAGAGGGAACGATACCTTCGTACGACGATCAAATCCCCTGGCTGCCTGTGTCCGAGTGGCGCCAGGCTAGCCAGCACGAGAAGGAGCGGTGGATCCTCGTACATGTCTAAGCTGCCACGGATCACAGGACAAGATGCTCTGAAGGCATTTCGGCGGTTGGGTTTTGGTGTTGATCGGGTTAGAGGATCACATCATATCCTGAAGAAGCCTGGACATCAGTATCATCTCTCGTTGCCGGTCCATCGCGGCCGTACCGTCACTCCGGGAACATTGAAGAGCCTGATTGAGGCTGCCGGGGTCAGCGTTGAAGAGTTTCTGGCACAGCTTGAGTGACTCTGTTTGCCAAGTCCCGACGGCCAAACAAGCTGACAGCCGACGGTTGATTGTTCTCTCTCCCCGCGCAATCGTGCCAACCGTCATGACCGATCGTTCGCCTTTGACGCCGGGTGTTACGCGACGTATGGTAATAGATGGGGAGGTCTGCATTTCCGGAACCCGCAACAATGAAAGCCTCGTCCCGCCGGACATCCGGCACCGAAAGCTGGGCTAAGCAGTTGGGCAAGACGCTCAACGAACAGCGCGAGCAGATGCAGGAGTCTTTCGCCGCGCAACAGCAACGCTTCGAGCAGCTTGAGGCCAGGTTGGATGAGCAGTTCGAGCAGCTTGCCGACAAGTTGGCCGCCGGACTGGCCGAAGTTCCCGAAGATGGGCACGACGACAATTTGGAAAGGCACGATTCCCGGCGGCGCTACAAACTGGCTCTGGACGACCTCCGCGAACTGAAGGCCGAAAACGCCGAACTCCGGCAGCGGCTGGCCGAAGCGACTGATACGGAGTCACCGGCCCAAACTCCGACGGACGCGGCCATTAGTTGGGAAGATTCCAACACGATCATCCGCGAGCAGCGCGAGAAGCTCAAGAACGCCGAAATCGAGATATCTATCGAGCGGGCGAAAATCGCCCGCCAACACGCCGATATCGAGGAAAAACTCCAGTTGCTCCAAGAGCGAAGCGGCCAGCCGGATGCCAAGTCCGATGGTACGGAGCGGACTGGCAAACCGGTCCGCGGCCGCTGGCTGGCACGGCTCGGACTGAAGGATATGGAAAGGGATTAGGGATTAGGGATTAGGGATTGGAACTTGACTCTAATCCCCAATCCCTAATCCCCAATCCCTTTATGGGAAAGGCCGGTATTGTTGACCGATTTGGACCAAGTGTCGGTGTCGATTTCTCTTCCCCGACGATTTCCCCCTGTTCATCGAGTTCGACCCACTCGGCGTCCTTGATCTCAGCCACAACGCCTTTTTTCCTGTCAGCGTCTCTTGCATAACTATGTTCACCCCGGTTGAACGACAGCACCAGTACGGTTGTCTCCCGGGCGGCGTCGAGTTGGCTGGGCGGATCAAAGTCGTTGGTGTAGATTGCCGCGCTGGAGATGCGGACCGATTTGATAATCCCGCGGAAGTGGTTGTTCACGGAAACCTCTCCCAGGGGTGTAACTGCCATGGGATCCGCACCCACGACGAACGGAAGGCGACTGGGTTTGTGGACCCCCGCGATGGGTTCGCTCATCTGGAGCTTTCCGTCGACATAGAGTCTCAGTTGCGCGCCGTCGTAGACACCTGCCACGTGGGTCCAGTTCTCAGTGGACAACCGGTCTTGACATCTGAGGCGACACTCGCGCAGGACAAAGCGAGAAGGCTTGTAATGGAATGTGAAACCCCAGCGACCGTAATAGGCGCCGAGCATCAGGCCTGCACCTTCGGCATTGCCGATGATCCCTTGTTCGCGCCACTGGTCGGCGGCCGGTTTGACAATAGCTTCGACGGTAATTGGGGATTTTCCGTTGTACGCGAGATTCCTGACCACGACATGGTTTCTTACCCCATCGAATCTCAACGCGTGCAGCCCGATATGCACTCCCATTTGGTGGAGCCGTTTTTCTACCTTGGTGCGTAGCAACCCGGAGAGCCCCGGCAGTGCTTTCTTGTACCAATGTGCGGCCCGGACTTGCAGTCGGGATTTTTCGATCCCTTTTTTATTTTCGCCCAGCTTCCGCCATCGGTCGCCCAGCTTGGCCTGCTGCTCGGGTTGGCTTGGATTGGCCATGTCCTGCTTGGCGATATCGGCCAGTTCAACATCGTTGCCTTTGGCCAGCCAAGGAAGGCCCTCGTCCCATTTCCCGGCGATCAGACAGTACCAACTCCCCGCCGCCAGGTTCGCCTTGGGATTGTCGGGCTCTTTTTCCAGCCTCTTAAGGGCCTGTTGGACGAGCGCGAATTGGGTTTGCAGCCGCTCGATGTCCTTCTTGGCCGATTGTAATGTGGCAATCAGCTTCCTGTTTTTCAGCCTGCGAGCTGCACGAAGTGTAACCTCCAGAAATCGATCTGCTGCTTCGAGGTTGGACACCTTGAGGGCCTGATCGTACAACTTTCGGGCAGTAATGATGATCCGCCGGTCCCGCAGCACGCGGATCGGGAGGGAGACCACCTTCTTGTCCACCTTCTCGCCCACCTTGGACAACACATCGGCCTTCATCTCCAGCGCGTCGACATCATACCCCTGGCTGATCTGGTCGATCAACTCGAGCGACCAATCCGAGTTGCCCGCCTCGGCCGCCAAATTGCTCGCCAGTTGCAGCAAGACGAATCGGGTGTCCGCGTCGTTGCCGGTGCTCATCGCATTCTCAGCCAGGTCCGCGGCCAGCGCCAACTTGTCTCGGGGGGTTTTAGCGCTGAATTCGTTTTTGTAGATCTCCCGGATTTCCTTCTCCGCTTTCTTCTTCGCCTCGTCATCCAGTTCGGGTAGTTTCTCCGGCTTCTCCGGAGGCGGCGACGCGGGCTGATCAGCTTCCGGTACGTTCTGCTCTGCGTCGGCCGCGTCCGGTGCGCGGTCCTCGACCACGGGTTCCCACGGCCGGTCCGTTCCATCAGTTGGATCGTTCGCCGGTTCGGTTGGCCGGCTTGCCGGCTTGGGCGCGGCGGGTTGGCCGGGACCAATGACCGGCCATTGTGGAACTGGTTGGCCGGGCGGCTCGATGGCCGGTGGTTCCGAATCGGGGACATCCGGCTTCTGGGACTCCGGTTGTCGTACCGGCGCGGGCCGGCGCGGCTTGGTGGGCCGGCGCCGTGGCGCCGGCGCCGGGGGATTACGCACGGCAACCGGTGTCTGAGGGCGATCGACCAACACCAGGCCCAATAACAGGAAGACCACACAAACCGCGGCCCCAACCACACCCGGCACGAGCCACGCCTGCCGCTGTGCCTTGGCCTTGGACTTCGCCAAGGAAGATGCACTCCAAGGCTCCCCCGTGTTCACCGAGATGGTGGGCGCCGGTTCGGCCTGCATAAGCGACTGCTGGGCCTCGGCGCGCCGGCGTTCCTTCTCCAACTGCTCTCGCAGCGCAGCATCGTACTTCGCTCGCTTTTCAGGATTCAGCAGGCAAACCCGGGCCGCAGAAACTTCATTCAGCAGCTTCTGCGACAACTGCGCGTGGCTGCCGGAAATGAAACCCTTCAGATGAACCATCCGCTGGTCGGCCGCATTCGATATGGCGTCGGCGTCGGTCTCGAAAAGCTCAACGCCCAACAAGCGGTAGTAGTTTATTGGCCGATCTTTCGCCGGAATCCCCAGCCATTTGAGGTACGGGTCGAAAATCTCGTCCATGGTCCCCTCCAACCTGGACTTCTGCAAAAGACTAGACTAACCATACAATTATCACATTTATTGCCCGGCCACGCAAGAGAGGTGCAAACATAAAGCCGCGACCGTTGGTCGCGCCCAGCGGTTCGGAGAAAATCGCGTGGTTGTTCGTTCAACCGCGACCACCGGTCGCGGCTTTATGGATGCAACATGAGCAAGTATGTCAAAAACTTGATTACCGATCATCTCCGCCAGCGCCTGCGGGACGTCGACGACGCGCTGCTGGTCAACGTGATCGGCTTGGATGCCAACGCGAGCGGCCGGCTGCGCACGGAGTTGCAAGCGAAAGATATTAACCTGTTGGTGGTGAAGAACAGCCTGGCCGCCCGGGCTACCGCGGAGTGCCCGCTAGGGCCGATGTTCGAGGGCCTTACCGGCACGGCGGCAATCTGTTGGGGGGGTGAAGACATCGTCAGCCTGGCCAAGGAGGTCACCCGACTGGCCAAGGAAGAGCAGTACGAGGCATTCGAGCCCCGCGGGGGCCTGATGGACGGCGACCAGTTGAGCCCGGAGATGGTCATCGAGGTGAGCAAATGGCCTAACCGCCGGGAACAGCTCGGTATATTGCTGGGCCAGATCCTCAGTCCCGGGGCCAACCTGGTCGGTCAACTGGCAGGCCCGGGAGGTGTGCTTGCCAGCCAGATCGAGCAGCAAGCCGACGAGAAATGAAAATTGATAATACTTCAGCGGAGTGAAGTTTTCGCGTGATTCTTGTAGTTGCAATAGCCGGGGGGCAACGCCCCGCGGGTGCATTCCCGCGACGCGTTGCGTCCCGGCTACTACAGCAATTTGTGTGGGAACTACTTCAAGTTCAAGCGGCTGAAATGTTGCAAAACTGAAAGGACAATTATTGTGATGGCGACAGACGAAGCAACCCGCGAATTCTCCGAAACGACCAGTGAACTGGGTGAGAAGATCGTGGGACTGACACTCAAAGAGGCCAAGCAGCTCAGCGAGTACCTGGAGGAGGTGCACGGGATCAAGCCGGCCGCTGCCGGTGCGGTGATGATGGCCGGTCCAGCCGCTCCGGAAGAAGCGGCGGCCGAAGAAGAGAAGACCGAATTCGACGTCGTTCTGGAGAGCTTCGGCGAGAAAAAAATCAGCGTGATCAAGGTTGTACGTGCGGCAACCTCCTTGGGGCTGAAAGAGGCCAAGGACCTGGTCGAGGGCGCCCCCGCAAAGGTCAAAGAAGGGCTCTCCAAGGAAGATGCCGAGAAGCTGAAGACAGAGCTGGAGGAAGCCGGCGGGACGGTCTCCATCAAGTAGCGTCCGATAATTTTCAATTTGCAATCGAGAATTATCAATTTTCCAATTTTGTCGTCCCCCTCAGGAGGGCAACCCGTCATGGCTACCACAGCCCACCGCCGTCTTACGCCCAAGGGAATCCGTCGCTTCGGCAGGCTGCAGTCCCCCCATCCGCTTCCCAATCTGACGGACATCCAGACCCGAGGCTACGAAGTCTTCCTCCAGCGTGATGTCCCTTGGCAGAAGCGGAAGGACCAGGGGATAGAGGGTGTCTTGCGGGAGATCTTCCCGGTGGAAAGCTACGACAAGACGCTGCGGCTGGAGTACGTCCGCTACAAGTTGGGTAAGCCACGCTATGAGCCCGACGAATGTCGCCAGTTGCGGCTGACCTACGGGCGCCCGTTCAAAGTCTGGCTGCGCCTGACCAAGGAGGAGCCGATCGAGGAGGAGGTTTACCTGGGCGACATCCCGATCATGATCGGCGGGGGCGAGTTCATCATCAACGGTGCGGAACGGGTGGTGGTCAGTCAGCTCCACCGCAGCCCGGGGGTGGACTTCGTGGTGGAAACCGAGGGGGCCGCCGAACGACGCCTGCACAGTTGCCGGATTATTCCCGAACGCGGTAGCTGGATCGAACTGAACGTCACCAGAAAGGAAAGCCTCACGGTGCGGATCGACCAGAGCGGCAAGTTCTCGATCATGACACTGCTTCGGGCAATGGATCCGAAGTACAGTGATGACGCTGACCTATTACGTGTGTTCTACGAGACGGAGATCGTGTCGATCGTGGATGGCCGCAGCGCGGTGAAGCTGGAGGGTAAGCTGGCCGTCGGCGAGGTGGTTTACCCGGCCGACAGCCAGCGGGCCGGTGAAATCATTGTCGAGTGCTGCCAGAAGATCACCAAGAACGCCGCCGAGACGATCTGCACCTCCGGCCTGACGCAGGTCGAGGTGATGTCCGAGCCGAGGAATCCCCTGCTCCTGAACGCCCTGGCCGACGACGCCACGGCCAGCCACGAAGAAGCCCTGCTGCGAATCTATCAGCGTCTGCGGCCGGGGAACCCCCCCCAGTTGGAAAAGGCCAAGACCCTGTTTCACGAGAAGTTCTGCGACACCAACCGATACCGGTTGGGCCTGGTGGGGCGGTTCCGGATCAATCGCAAGCTGGGCCTGGACATTCCCGAAACGGAAATGACGCTTCGGCCCGAAGACCTGATCGCCTCGATCAAGTACCTGGCGCGGCTGAGGAACAACGATCCGGCCGTCGAAGTCGACGATATCGACCACCTGGGGAACCGGCGGCTGAGGACCATCGACGAATTGGCCTGCGACGAGCTGCGCAAGGGTTTCTTGAAGCTGCGTCGGACCGTCCAGGAACGGATGAGTCTAAAGGACATCGAGGACATGACACCCCGCAGCCTGGTCAATCCCAAGAGCATTTCTGCGGCGATTGAGTACTTTTTCGGCCGGGGAGAACTTTCGCAGGTAGTCGACCAGACCAATCCGCTGTCGATGCTCACCCACGAGCGCAGGCTTAGTGCGTTGGGTCCCGGCGGCTTGAACCGGAAGCGTGCCGGTTTTGAGGTTCGCGACGTGCACATTTCGCACTACGGGCGGATTTGCCCCATCGAAACCCCGGAAGGCACTAACATCGGTCTGATCTCCAGCCTGGCGATTCACGCCGGCGTGGACGATTACGGCTTCCTGATCACGCCGTACCAGAAGGTCAACGGCGGCAAGTTGACCGGCCAGATCCAGTGGCTGCGAGCGGACCAGGAACACGAGGCCTACCTGGCACCGGCCGACGCTCCGGTGGAGAATAGCCGCCTGGCCGGTGAGACCGTCATTGCCAGGCACTACGGCGACTTCCAGATGGTTCCTATCAGCGAAGTTCAGTATATCGACGTAGCCCCGTCGCAGATGGTCGGTGTTTCGGCCGGCTTGATCCCGTTTCTGGAGCATGACGATGCGAACCGGGCGTTGATGGGATCCAATATGCAGCGCCAGGCCGTACCGCTGTTGATCACCGAGCCGCCTCTGGTAGCTACAGGCTTGGAAAAAGAGGCGGCCCAGAACTCCAGCATGCTCGTCCGCGCGCGACGAAAGGGAACCGTCACATACGTCGACGCCCGGCGGATCGAGATCGGCAAAGACGTTTACCCATTGCGGAAGTTTGTCGGGCTGAACGAGCGAACCTGCCAGAACCAGAAGCCGATTGTTGCCGTGGGCGATAAAGCGGAGCAGGACCAGGTGGTCGCCGATGGGGCCGCCACCTACAAAGGTGAGCTGGCCCTGGGACGCAACGTGTTGGTGTCCTTCATGGCTTGGGACGGGTTTAATTTCGAGGACGCCATCATCATCAGCGAAGAACTGGTCGAAGACGATACCTACACCTCGATTCACATCGAGGAGTTCGACATCGAGATCCGCGAGACCAAGCTGGGGCGGGAGGAATTCACGCGCGATATCCCAAACGTCGGCGAAAAAATGTTGCGCAACCTCGACGAAAGCGGTATCGTAGCTGTGGGGACGTACGTTCGAGCGGGTGACGTCCTGGTGGGTAAGGTCTCGCCCAAGTCGAAGACTGAGTTGACACCCGAAGAAAAGCTGCTGCACGCCATCTTCGGCCGGGCCGGCGAGGACGTCAAGAACGACTCACTAGAGGTCCCCTCCGGCGTGGAAGGGATCGTCACCAACACCCAGAAGTTCTCCCGCCGGATGAGCCTCTCGGAGGAAGAGCGCAAGGAGTTCGAGGCCACCTTAAAGGAGGCGGAAGCCGACGGCAATGCACGCATCGCTGATGCCTTCGGCGAACTGCTCGGACAAATCGAAAGTGTGCTCCGCAAGAAGCTCACCGATGAGGACGGCACCCCACTGGTACACGACCAGGAACATCGCTACGTGGCTGAGCAGGCCGCGCAGTTCAACCTCGAGAAGCTCGACATCCGCAGCCCGCAGCGAAAGGTCGAAGTGGAAAAAATCTATAAGAACCTTTGGCCGGAAGTCGAGGCGGCTATCGATGCACGCGACCAGCGGCTGAACTCGATGAAGCGTGGTGACGAGCTGCGCAGCGGCGTGCTGCAAATGGTCAAGGTTTACATCGCCGCCAAGCGGGTGATTTCGGTGGGCGACAAGATGGCCGGCCGGCACGGCAATAAGGGCGTGATCTCCAAAATCCTCCCCAAGAAAGATATGCCATATCTGGCCGACGGGACCCCCGTGCAGATCCTGCTGAACCCCCTGGGTGTGCCCAGCCGGATGAACGTGGGCCAAATCCTGGAAACGCACCTGGGCTGGGCCGGCGCGAAACTGGGATTCCAGGCGGTGACACCCATATTCGACAGCGCCGATGAACAGACCATCCAGGAATGCCTGAAAGAAGCCGGCCTGCCCGCTAGCGGTAAGACGCAACTCTACGACGGCCGAACCAGCGAACCGTTCGAACAGCTTTCCACGGTCGGCTACATCTACATGATGAAGCTACACCACCTGGTCGACGACAAGGTCCACGCCCGAAGCACCGGACCCTATTCACTGATCACGCAGCAGCCGCTAGGCGGAAAGGCCCGCTTCGGAGGGCAGCGGTTCGGAGAAATGGAAGTCTGGGCGCTGGAAGCCTACGGGGCGGCTTATGCCTTGCAAGAATTGCTTACCGTCAAAAGCGACGACGTCGAAGGCCGGACGAAAATCTACGAGTCGATGGTCAAAGGTGAAAACACACTCGAAGCGGGAACCCCAGCCAGCTTCGACGTCTTGACCAACGAAATCCGCGGACTGGGATTGAATATGCAACTCGAGAAAACGAGGCTTTAGGGGCGAGGGATTGGGGATTGGGGATTGGGCAGAAACACCGTTTAGCGGCCGCCGGCACGGCGGCCAACTGATAGCTGATAGCCGAAAGCCGAAAACCTATCACAAAGGAGTGCTAACAGTGAACATCGGTGAAAGCACTTACGACCGGATTAACGACTACGCCTCGGTCAAGATTTCTTTGGCTCGACCGCACGACATCCGCAGTTGGTCGTTTGGCGAAGTCAAGAAGCCGGAGACGATCAACTACCGCACCTACCGTCCCGAGAAGGACGGTCTGTTTTGCGAGCGGATTTTCGGACCGGAGAAGGACTGGGAGTGTTCCTGCGGGAAGTATCGCGGGATGAAGTATAAGGGGATGATCTGCGACCGCTGCGGGGTGAAGATCACGCATAGCCGTGTGCGCCGCAAGCGGATGGGACATATCGAGCTGGCCGCCCCGATTGTGCACATCTGGTTCTTCAAGGCCATGCCCAGCCGGTTGGGAGCGCTGCTGGGCATGAAAACCACCAGCCTGGAAAAGGTCATCTACTTCCAGGACTACGTGGTCACCGACCCGGGGGACACACCGCTGAAACCGCACCAGCTTCTTACCGAGGAGGAATACCGCGCCGCCCGCACCCAATACCCAGACGGCGCCTTCGAGGCCGACATGGGCGCCGAGGCCATCCGTAAGTTGTTGGTGAACCTGGACTTGGTGCAGCTTTCGGCCGAGTTGCGGCTGGAGTTGGCCGAGACCAACTCGATCCAGAAGAAGAAGGACCTAATCAACCGGCTGAAGATCGTCGAGTCGATCCGCGACAGCGACAACCGCCCCGAGTGGACGGTCCTGGACGTGATCCCGGTGATCCCGCCTGACTTGCGGCCGCTGGTGCTGTTGGACTCGGGCAACTTCGCCACCAGCGACCTGAACGACCTCTACCGCCGGATCATCAACCGCAATAACCGGCTGAAGAAACTGGTCGATCTGAACGCGCCGGAGGTGATCATCCGCAACGAAAAGCGGATGCTGCAACAGTCAGTCGATGCGCTGTTCGACAACAACCGCTGTAAGCGACCTGTGCTCGGCTCGAGCAACCGGCCGCTGAAATCGCTTACTGACATGCTCAAGGGCAAACAGGGGCGCTTCCGCGAGAACCTGCTGGGCAAGCGGGTGGATTACTCGGCTCGAAGTGTGATCGTGGTGGGTCCGGTCCTGCGGCTGCACCAGACCGGGTTGCCCAAAAAAATCGCCCTGGAACTGTACCAGCCGTTCATCATCCGGCGTCTTAAGGAGTTGGGGCACGCCGACACGATCAAGAGCGCCAAGAAGATGCTGGAGCGCAAGGACGAGGAGGTTTGGGATATCCTGGAGGAGGTGATTCAGAACCACCCGGTTCTGCTCAACCGTGCTCCAACGCTGCACCGCATGGGAATCCAGGCCTTCGAGCCGGTGCTGGTGGAAGGAAATGCCATCAAGCTCCACCCGCTGGTCTGCAAGGGCTTCAACGCCGACTTCGACGGCGACCAGATGGCGGTCCACCTGCCGCTGTCGATCGAGGCCCAGGTGGAAGCCCACACCCTGTTGATGTCTACCAACAACATCTTCAGCCCGGCCAACGGCTCGCCGATCATCAGCCCCTCGCAGGACGTGGTGATGGGCTGCTATTACGTGACCTTGGCGCAGCCGGACCGCAAGGGTCACGGCATGGTGTTCGCCTCGACCGACGAGGTGCAATTGGCCTATTCGCTGGGCGTGGTCGACACGCACGCCGCGATCAAGGTCAGGCTGCCGCAGGACCGCCCCATCAAGGGCGAGCGTCCAGCCGCCCCGGGCCAGTTGACAGAGACCACCGTGGGACGGGTGATCTTCAACGAGATGCTTCCCCCCGGCATGCCCTACTACAACATCCCCCTGCGCGGCTCCGATCTGGCCACGGTCATCTCCGACTGCTACGAATTGCTGGGACGCCGCAGCACGATCGACTTGTTGGATTCGATGAACCGGCTGGGGTTCCGCCAGAGCACGCTCAGCGGGCTGAGCTTTGCCACCGACGACCTGATCACACCACCGAACAAGGCCAAGATTATCGCCAATGCCGAGAAATCGGTACTGCGAATCCTCAAGCTCTACCAGCGCGGCATCATCACCGAGGGCGAACGCTACAACCAGGTGCTAGATGCCTGGACGCACGCCCGAGAACAAATCACCACCGAAATGATGCGAGAGCTGGAAAACGACCAACGGTTCGAGGGCTACGTCAACCCGATCTTTCTGATGGCGCATTCCGGGGCCCGGGGCGGCGTGGAACAAATCCGCCAGTTGGCCGGCATGCGGGGCCTGATGGCCAAGCCGTCCGGAAAAATCATCGAAACGCCAATTAAAGCCAACTTCCGCGAAGGCCTAAGCGTGCTGGAGTATTTCAGCTCCACACACGGCGCCCGAAAAGGCCTGGCCGATACGGCCCTGAAAACCGCCGACTCCGGCTACCTCACCCGAAAACTGGCCGACGTGGCACAAAACGTGGTGATCACTACGCATGACTGTGGCACCACCCAGGGAATCACCAAGGGGGTGATCTACCGCGGCGAGAAGGTCGAGGTTAGCCTGGCCGATTCGATCCGCGGGCGCGTCAGTCGCACCAACATCGTCAATCCAGTCACCGACGAAGTGATCGTCCGCGAAAACGAATTGATCACTGCGGAAATCGCGCGAAGGATCGAAGAAATGGGCCTGGAAAAAATCCAGGTCCGCAGCCCGCTGACCTGCGACGCACCCCTGGGAGTCTGCGCCCTGTGCTACGGAATGGATCTCTCCACCGGCAGCCTGGTGGAAGGGGGGATGGCCGTAGGGATCATCGGCGCACAGAGCATCGGCGAACCGGGAACCCAGTTGACCATGCGGACCTTCCACATTGGCGGGACCGCGGCCAGGGCGATCGAAGAAAGCGAAATCAAGGCCAAGAAAGCCGGCATCGTCAAGTTCACCCGACTGAAGGTCGTCCGAAACGACGAAGGCCAACAGGTAGTGCTCACCCGAAACGGCGAGATATCGCTGGTCGATTCCAAAGGACGCGAACTGGAAAAATACGAAATCCCCGCCGGCGCCAACCTGAGCGTCGAAGAGAACCAGCCGGTCGATGCCAGAGCCGCGCTCTGCCGGTGGGACCCCCACAGTATCCCTATCCTGGCCGAGATCGGTGGAAAGATCCACTTCGAGGATGTCATCGAAGGCGAAACCATGCGGATCGAAAAGGATCCAGGTGGACACGTCCGGCAACTCGTCATGGAGCACAAGGGAGACCTCCACCCGCAAATCGTACTGGAAAACGCCAACGGAAAGATCCTCGACTTCTACTACCTGCCCGAAAAGGCCCACATCGAGGTCACCGAAGCAAAGCAGGTTTCCGCCGGCACACTGTTGGCCAAGATGCCGCGCGAGGTCTCCGGCACGCAGGACATTACCGGCGGCCTGCCGCGGGTAACGGAAATCTTCGAGGCCCGAAAACCCAAGGACCCCGCTGTGATCGCCGAAATCGATGGAACCGTCGAACTGCTGGGCGAAAAACGACGCGGCAAGCGGACGATCGTCGTACGCAGCGAAGCAGGCATCGAACGAGAACACCTCGTCTCCCACGGAAAACACCTCCGAATACACGCCGGCAACTTCGTCCGCGCAGGCGAGGCCCTGGTCGACGGGCCCCTGGTACCGCACGACATCCTCCGTATCTCCGGTGAAGAGGCCGTCCAGCAGTACCTCACCCGCGAAATCCAGAACGTCTATCGAAGCCAACGCGTGGAAATTAACGATAAACACATCGAGATCATTGTTGCCCAGATGCTCCGAAAGGTCCGAGTGGACACGATCGGTGATACCGGGTTGCTGCCGGGGAGCGTGATGGACAAGTTCGAGTTCCGGGCCGCCAACGAGGAACTGACTCACTGCGTGAAAATCACCGAAAAGGGCGATAGCGATTTCGAGCAAGGGACCATCGTCCCTATCGAGGCATTCCAGCAGATCAATACCCAAATCGAGTCCCTCGGCGGCGAGCCGGCGGTAGGCACCAAACCCGAGCCGGCCACCGCCAGCACCCAACTGCTGGGAATCACCAAGGCCGCCGTGCAAAGCTCCAGCTTCATCTCCGCCGCCAGCTTCCAGGAGACGACCAAGGTGCTCACCGAGGCAGCCTTGGCCGGAAAGACCGACCCGCTGGTCGGGCTGAAGGAAAACGTGATCCTCGGACACCTGGTGCCTGCCGGGACCGGATTCCGCACCTACCAGGACTCGGAGGTCCGTATCCGACCGCAGGCCCTGGACGAATTGACCGTGGAGAAAGAAAGCATTCTATCGCGCCACTTCCCGCTGCTGGACGGCCCGAAAGAGGAAACCACCGCGGCAACGGCTGCCGGTGGCAACGGCGACCAGCCCGCAACCCCCGTCCAGGCCTCCGCAGCCACGCAGCCGGCCGCCAACCCCGTAGACAACCTCTTCGACAACCATTGACAACCGAGACAACTCTGGCAGAATTAACTGGTTTCAGATACGAAAGGTGATGTTCAACCCGTTCCCGGATAGCCCATGCCTACTGTAAATCAACTGGTCCGCAAGGGTCGCAAGCGGCCGAGGAAGTTCAGCAAATCCCCGGTTTTGGACCGCTGCCCGCAAAAACGGGGGGTGTGCCTCCAGGTCAAAACGATGACCCCCAAGAAGCCTAACTCCGCCTTGCGCAAGATCACACGGGTGAGGCTCTCCAACGGCAAGGAGGTCACCGTATACATTCCCGGCGAGGGACACACCCTCCAGGAGCACTCGATTGTGCTGGTCCGCGGCGGCCGCGTGCGAGACCTGCCCGGAGTGCGATACCAGGTGATCCGCGGGGCGATGGATAGCCTGGGCGTCGAAGACCGCAAACAATCCCGCAGCCGATACGGGGCGAAGAAAACATAGCAAGTCGGAAGTCGGAAATCGGAAATGGGGAGAAACAGAGTCGCCTTTCTGCTTTCCGACTTCCCAATTCCGACTTCCAAATTGCCCTCAACCAGGAAAAGTAGTCAGAACAATGGGTCGCATCACCGCCAGTAAGAAGCAACTTGTGGGGGACCCCCAATACGGGTCAATCCTGGCCAGTAAGTTCATCAACTGCCTGATGTGGGACGGCAAGAAGAGCACCGCCCAACGGGTATTCTACGATGCCCTGGAGTTGATCGGCCGGAAGGTCTCCGACACCGAGCCGATAGACGTGTTCACCGGGGCGGTGCAGAACGTGAAGCCGAACATCGAGGTCCGCTCGAAGCGAGTCGGCGGCGCGTCGTACCAGGTGCCGATGCAGGTGAACAAGGCCCGGCAGCAATCGCTGGCGATCCGCTGGATCTTGCTGGCGGTCCGCGAGAAGAAAGGCCGAGCAACGCACGAAAAACTGGCCCACGAACTGCTGGCCGCCTACAAGCGCGAAGGGGCCGCCATGACCCGGCGGGAAAACGTCCACCGCATGGCCGAGGCCAACAAGGCCTTCGCCCATTTCGCCTGGTAAGACCGAACATGCGAAGTTCGCCGTGCCGGTGCCCCCCTGCCGGTGCGGCGTTCTTCTGAAACCGAAAAGGAGGTGTGATTCTAATGGGAAGAATTGCTGCATCTGTTACCATTGACAATATCTCCAAGCCGGACAAAAGCATACGTTGCGACGCACTTGTGGATACTGGTGCTTCTCATATGGTTCTTCCGACCGCGTGGAAAGAGCGCCTCGGCGAGTTGCGAGAGATTGGGACTGTGGACCTTGAAACGGCGACACAAAAGACGGTTCAAGGAGCGGTTTGCGGCCCCGTACAACTACAAATAGAAGGTTTTCGTCCAATTTTTACCGAGGTGCTCTTCGTGGACATGGAACCCGAAAACGGAAAATATGAGCCCTTGATCGGGTACATCGTCCTTGAACAGTCCCAAGCGGCAGTCGATATGATGGGCCACAGGCTGGTTCACGTGAAGCGTCTGGATCTAAAATAGAGTCGAAACCCCCGTTACCTTGAGAGAGAGGGAGAATGAAAAATGAGACGGACGAAAGTAGTACGTTGCATGTTGCTGTTTATAGTCTTCATTGCCGTGGTCCAGAGCGTTATTGCGGGCGAAAAAGACCGTGGCCAAGAAGTGCTCGCCAAGCTCGGCGTGAAGAAAGGGATTTGCGCAGTGCTGGGCGATCCCCAGTGCGAGTTGGCACTGGGATTGGCCCGCAGCAGTGAATTGACCGTCTATGTTCAAGTCCGAAATGCGGACGATTTACATGCTGCGTGCCGGGCGGCGGATGCGGCGGGCATGTACGGCACGCGGATTTTTGTGGGCAAGGGCGACCCGGCACATATTCACTTGGCCGACAACCTGGCCGACGTGCTGGTGGCTGCGGGCAGCCCGGCGGGCATCCCCAGGACCGAGGTGCTTCGGGTCCTTCGGCCCGGCGGAAAGGCGCTGCTGGGGCAAGAGATCTTGACCAAACCCTCTCCCGAGGGAACCGACGACTGGACCCATCACTACCACACTCCAGACAACAACCCGCAGTCTACCGACAAGCTGGCGCTGGCGCCGTACCTCACTCAGTTCATTGTCGAGCCGCGCTACGCATCGGCGCCGCAGAACGTGGTGGCCTCGGCCGGCCGGGTTTTCATGGCGTTCGGCCATGTCGCCTGGCACCAGCGCGAGGAACCCTGGGTCGACACGCTGGTGACCGTAAACGGATTTAACGGCACTATGCTCTGGAAGCGGAAGCTGACCTCGGGAATCATGGTCGACCGCAGCACGATGATCGCAACGCCGACGGCCTTATATCTGGCCGACGACAAATCGTGCAAACTGCTCGACCCGGCCACCGGCAAGCTCATCGACGAGATCACAGTGCCGGCGGAACTGGCCGGCGGGACGTTTTGGAAGTGGATGGCGCTGGACGACGGCATTCTCTATGCGCTTATAGGAGAGCAGGAGGATCCAGACCCCGTCAAACGCTGGCGGAGGACCGCTCACGGCTGGCCGTGGGGTGGAATATCTGATGGCTACAACATCAAGGACCCTCCATCATGGAATGCCAAATCGTGGAAACGCACGGCGTCCTTTGATCCGAAAGACCATGTGTGGGGCTTCTCGAAGACCTTGCTGGCGATCGACCCGAATACGAAGAAAGTTCTCTGGCGACATCAGGAGCGACAGCAGCCGATCGACAGCCGGTCGCTGTGCATGAAAAACGGCCGAATGTACTTTTGCCACTTCAGCAAGTATCTGGTGTGTTTGGACGCAAAGACCGGCAAGGAAATCTGGCGAAGGACGGCCGAAAAAGACGCAGATTTATTCAAGGCGATTGGCCCGTACTGCCCGTACGAGGCCTGGTGTACCGGCTGGCGGACCACTATCTATCTGAGATGCTCGGACAAGGCACTGTACTTTGCCGGCCCGCAGGTCTTCGACGTCACGGCCATATCGACCGACGACGGCCGTCACCTGTGGACCTATAACGCCGAGAGGAACCCACATGTGTTGATTCGCGACGACGCCGTGTACATCATCGGCGCAGAAAACTTGAAAGGAGACACCCACAAGCTCGACCCACTGACCGGAAAGGTCCTGGCCAGCTACGACATTGCCCGGCGGGCCTGCGTGCGCGTTACCGGTAGCGTCGATAGCATTTTGTTTCGCTCGCACGGTGACGGCACCGAACGGCTTGATCCGGTCAGCGGCAAATGCCAGTGGATATCTCCAATGCGCCCGTCGTGTTTTATCGGCACACTGGTCTCCGATGGACACCTGTACTGGACACCCTGGGTGTGTGACTGCAACTTGCAGATGTTCGGTACGATTTGCTGCGCTCCGGCGGGCAACTTCAAGTTCGACCAGGCCGCCACCGACGCCCAACGACTAGAATCGTCCGACAACGCAACGAAGATCACCCAATTTCAACAGTCACCGGCCGACTGGCCGACCTATCGTGCCGACAATACCCGCACCGCCACAACACAGGCCGCGATCCCGGATCAGGTCAAACTACTTTGGACGTTCACGCCAAAGACCGCCTTCGAGGCTACTTCTCCGGTGGCCGCCGGTGGTGTGGTCTTCCTCAGCGGCTCCGATGGCATCGTGCGTGCTTTGGATGCGGCCGACGGTAAGGAGCGCTGGACGGCATACACGGGCGGAGCAGTGCGGTATCCGCCGATGGTGGCCGACGGTCGGGCGCTGGTCGGTTCCGGTGACGGTTACGCCTACGCCTTCGAGGCAGCCACCGGTCGGCTGTTGTGGCGGTTCCGCGCAGCGCCGATCGAAAGAAAGATCAATGTCTACAACCGCCTGCTCTCCACTTGGCCGGTGGCCTCCGGCGTGCTGGTCGACGACGGCGTGGCCTACTGTGCGGCAGGGCTGAATAACTACGACGGCACACACGTCTATGCCCTGGATGCGGCAACCGGCCGGATTAAGTGGCAGAACAACAGCGCCGGTGGTGTTGGGCCGACAGCAGGTGTTCAAGGCGACCTGCTTTTGGACCAGCGCAAGCTCTACCTGGCCGGCGGCAGTGCTGCCTCTCCGGCGGTGTTCGATATCACCAACGGAAAGTGCCTCAACCTTGGACAACGAGTACGCCGCGGCCGCGAGCTGCGCCTTTCGGTAGGCAAAGACAAGCGAGGAAATCCCCAACGCCGCGTGCAAGCCGTCGGCCAGCCGTTCTACTCCACCTATCCCGTCTACAGCAAGGAAGTCGCTTGGGATGCTCCGATTGTCGCAGCCGGCAACGCAAACCTCCTATGCCGGCAAACCCCGGACGGCTGGAAGCTCGTGGCCCAGGACCGGTCGGGCAAAAAGGACCTATGGCAGCAGCCGCTTCCGGCCGAACCGGTCCGCTGGGCCGTCGCGGTCGACGCCCAGGGCCGTATTGTCGTCGCGCTTCGCAACGGCCAGGTGCTTTGCTTCGGCGCGATGGAATTGCAAATTGAAAATTGTCAATTGCAAATTCTCCATGTCCGATAGCCTCCACAACCTCCGCAACATCGGCATTATTGCCCATATCGACGCCGGTAAGACTACTGTCACCGAGCGGATGTTGTTCTACTCCAATTACACCCACCGGGTCGGGAAGGTCGACGATGGAACGACCACCACCGACTACGACCCCGAGGAGCAGCAGCGGGGGATAACCATCAACTCGGCCTGCGTCACGTTCCCATGGAAGGACATCCGGATCAACCTGATCGATACGCCCGGGCACGTCGATTTCACCGCCGAGGTGGAGCGGAGCCTTCGGGTGCTCGACGGCGGCGTGGTGGTCTTCAGTGCCCGCGAAGGTGTCGAGGCCCAAAGTGAGACTGTCTGGCACCAGGCCGACAAGTACCACGTCCCGCGAATCGCGTTTATCAACAAGATGGATCGCGAAGGGGCCGATTTCTACGCCACGCTCGAAGAGATTGAGCACCGATTGCACGCCCGGCCAGTTCCAGTGAACCTGCCGGTTGGAAGCGGCCCGCCACACACCAAGGATGCTTTCCGCGGCCTGGTTGACCTGGTCGCCGTGAAGATGCTCTCGTTCACCAGTGAAAGCGACGGGGCCGAAATCCTCGTCGATGAAATCCCCGATGAACTGTTGGAGGACGCCCAAACGTGGCGGGCGCAGATGCTCGACCAGCTCTCACTCTACAGCGATGAGCTGACGGAGTTGCTGCTGGCCGAAAAGCCCGTGCCCGAGGAGTTGATCCGAAAGGTGCTCCGCAAGGCCACGCTTGGCAACATGATTGTGCCCGTATTGTGCGGCTCGGCGTTGGACGGAATCGGGGTGCAGCCGGTGCTGGACGCCGTGGCCGCCTATCTACCCAGCCCGGCCGACATGCCGCCGGTCGAAGGTGCTGATCCGAAGAAAAAAGACGCCAAAACCTGCCGAAAGCCCGACACCGCCGAGCCCTTCTGCGGCCTGGTCTTCAAAATACAGGCCGACCGGCACGGCGATTTGCACTACGTCCGCGTCTACTCGGGCCAACTGAAGGCCAACAGCCGC
The DNA here is from genome assembly GCA_030605745.1 of Pirellulales bacterium. GTDB lineage: Bacteria > Planctomycetota > Planctomycetia > Pirellulales > Thermoguttaceae > JAUWHT01. The sequence continues at coordinate 24,194 of JAUWHT010000207.1, forward strand.
GTCTACAACCCGGGCAAGGACAAAAAGGAAAACGTACCCCAACTCTGGCGCATCCAGTCAGATCGCCGCCAACAGGTCGATCAGGTGGCCGCCGGCGATATCATCGGCATCATCGGACTGCGGCACTCGGTTACCGGCGATACGCTGTGCAACGCCAAAGACCCTATCTTGCTCGAATCGATCAACTTCCCCGAAACTGTCATCTCGATGGCCATCGAGCCTGAGACCTCGCTGGAGCGTAAGAAACTGGCCGAGGTGCTCGAGATGCTCAAGCGCCAGGACCCCACCTTCCAGGCCCGCGAAAGCGAAGAAACCGGCCAGACACTGATCAGCGGCATGGGCGAGCTGCACCTGGAAGTGATCAAGCACCGGCTGCTGCGTGATTACAAGCTAAACGTCCGCGTGCACAAGCCCCGGGTAAGCTACCGCGAAACGGTGCAGCAGGCCGTGGAAGTGACCGGCACGTGCCGCCGGACCGTGGCCGGGCAGACCCTCTCGGCAAAGGTTGGCGTGCGGATCGAGCCGCTGGCCGAGGGTCCCACCCCGGTGGTTGTCACGGCCGCCTGCGGCGATGCCCTGCCCGGGTCGCTGCTGACCGCCGTCACCGAAACTCTTGCCGAGCACGGTCAGGGGACCGGGCTCTTGGGCTTCCCGCTGACGCACGTGAAGCTTACCGTCACCGGCGGCGAGGTCCACCAAACCGAGTCGAACGAACTAGCCTTCCGCTACGCCGCCGCCGACGCGTTCGAAAAAGCGCTCCGCCAGGCCGGCATCGTGCTGCTCGAGCCGATCATGCGGCTGGAAGTCGCCGTGCCCGAGGAAAACCTGGGCGAGATCATGAGCGACCTTCAACAGCGCCGCGCGGTAATCACCCACACGCACACCCACGGCCGCAACCGCGTCATCGAGTCCCAAGCCCCGCTAGCTAACCTCTTCGGGTATTCTGGCGCCATGCGCGGCCTAAGCCAAGGCCGAGCCACCTGCACCATGGAACCCTCCACCTACGGCCCCGCCCCGCCGGAAGTGCTGGAAAATTTTATGTAACCCTCATCGACGGTACGCATCCTTACGGTGCCTGATTCGCACGACCAGCACCACGCCAAATTGAAGAAAAATGCACTCAATCGGCGACTGGAGTTGCCTCCTACAGTCTGATTCTCCCGGAATGTTGACTTTTTAACCCCCCATAAGCCGGGAGTCAACGGGACGGCAAACTTGACGATAAGCAGCGATTGAACGGTCCCTGGGCGGGAAATTTGGCGAATTCGGCTTTTTTCGGCTTTTTTCGGCCTTGGCCCGTTGACGCATTTGCCGAAAACTGATACTCTTCGGGGTTTCCCATACACGGGATATGGGATAAACGTTTCTTTGGCAAGTTGGGATTGGGACCCCGGAGGACTTCCGTGGCTGGCCACAGCAAGGAACTGATTCGCATCCGCATGGAGGCGTACGATCACGCGATCTTGGACCAAAGCGCGGTAGATATCGTGGATACCGCCAAGCGAACCGGTTCGGTCGTCCATGGCCCAATTCCGCTGCCTACCCGGATCGAGCGTTATACGGTCCTCTCCAGCCCGCACGTGGACAAGAAGGCCCGGCAGCAGTTCGAGATCCGCACGCACAAGCGGCTGATCGACATCATGCAGGCCACGGCCAAGACGATCGAGGCACTGAACAAGCTGAGCCTGCCGGCCGGCGTAGACATCAAGATCAAGGCTACCAGCAGGCAGTAAGGCCGACGGTTGGTGTAAAACCCGATAGAAATATGCAACGGAAGCCCGGTGGGTAAACCCGGCCGCGAGCCGTTTGTTCCCGCCCGGCGACGTATGAAAAGGCAAGAACGATGACAGTTGGACTGCTCGGCCGAAAGGTCGGGATGACGCAGATCTATGATACCACCGGCAAGGTGGTCCCGGTGACCGTCATTCAGGCGGGGCCATGCCACGTACTGCAGCTTAGGACGCAGCAGCGAGACGGGTACGAGGCAGTTCAACTGGGGTATTTGGATAGACCTCGTCGACTTGCCAGCCGCAGTTCTCGCGGTCACGTCGCCAAGCTCGACAGCAAGCGCCAAAGAGGCCGTGCCGCGGCCGGGGTGGAAGCTGTGTCTAAAGCCGGCTGCGAACCCAAACGGTTCATCCGGGAGGTTCGCGGCCCGGTCGACGGCTACCAGGTCGGCCAGGAACTCTCTGTCGGCGTATTCTCCGAGATCGAGGCGGTTGACGTTATCGGGACCAGTAAGGGCCGGGGCACCGCCGGGGTAATGAAGCGGCACAATTTCCGCGGCCAGCGGGCCTCACATGGCGTGAAGAAGTGCCACCGGCACCTCGGCGGCACCGGCTGTAGCGCCGACCCAAGCCGGCTGTTCAAGGGCAGGCGTATGGCCGGCCAATACGGCAACGCCCGCTGCACGGCCAGGAACCTCAAAGTCGTCCAGATCGACGTCAACAACAACCTGCTGGTCGTGCGCGGGGCGGTCCCCGGACCAAACGGCGGATACGTTATGATTCAGCAAACGAATAAGATTAGGGGCTAGGGATTAGGGATTGGGGATTGGAGTGTAGCGGCGGGGCTTGCCCCGCGCGTACCGGCAACGTAACGCAAGAACACATAATGATGGCCAGTTTACCCGTTTACGATCGAACTGGAGTGGAAGTCGGCACCTATGAGGTTGACCCGGCGGAACTGGCTCCACGCATCAATAGGCAATTGCTGCACGACGCGGTGGTGATGTACCAGGCCAACCGGCGACAGGGTTCGGCCAAGACCAAGAGTCGTGGAGAGGTCCGCGGGTCGACCAGGAAGATGTATCGTCAGAAAGGGACAGGCAATGCCCGGGCCGGCTCGCGACGCAGCGGAATCCGCACCGGCGGTGGGCATATCTTCGCCAAGCGCCCCCGCGACTGGTCGTACCGGCTGCCCAAGAAAGCCGTCCGCCTGGCCACACGGATGGCAATGGCCTCGAAAATCGCCGACGACCAGATAACCCTGATTGACAACCTGGCGTTCGAGAAGCCAAAGACCCAAGAGATGGCCACGGTCCTGAAGGCCCTGAAGATCGACAATGTGAGTCTGCTGGTGGCCACCGCCGGGTACGACGTGAACGTGTACAAGAGCATCCGCAACCTGGCCGGCGTGTCAGTGTTACCGGTGGCGGAACTAAATGCACTGGACGTGCTGCGTCCGGGGCGGCTGCTGATGACCACCTCAGCGTTGGACGCCTTCCGCGAGAAAAGGAATTGCAAATTGACCATTGCAAATTGAAGCTGGCCATGGTCCGAAAATCCATCATCAAAACGAAACTGAAGCAAGACGTCACCAAGACCAGGCTCGATCTGGAGCCACACCAGATCATCCTTCGGCCGCTGGTGACCGAGAAAGGTATGCACAAAGCCAGCCGATACAACGCCTATGCCTTCGAGGTGAACCGGCTGGCCGGCAAGGACGACATCCGGCGTGCGGTCGAGGAACTGTTCAAC
>JAUWHT010000453.1 GCA_030605745.1 Pirellulales bacterium
ACACTTTAGCGGTTTGCAGTGACTTTCGCACAGAAATAGACAATAGCCGGGACGCAACGCGTCGCGGTGAGTCACCCGCGGGACGTTGTCCCCCGGCTATTGGACCCGCGAGAATCACGCGAATACTGCATTCCGCTAAAATGTTACACAATTTGCAATCATGACCCCAAGTTGGCTGTTAGGAGTTTAGGCTATTAGGCTATTAGGGATGGTGACTTCACGCCCCTAACAGATGGGTAGGTTATGCTTCAGCATATCGCCGCCTATCTGCTGTGCGGTGTGATATGGTTGCGATATGCTGAAGCATAACCTACGTCTTTAACATAAGGAACAAACAATGTCTCAGAATGACTCAGTCTTCGATCGTGCAAAGGCGTTGTTTCTCCACTTCGCCGAGCCGTTGCAGCTCGAGCAGCGATATGCCGGCTGTTCGTTGCTCCGGCGGCTGACCACGCCGGATAAGACAATCACGTTCCGACTCTCGTTGCAGATGGACGACGGCACGATCAAGGTGATCGACGCCTACCGCGTACAGTTCAACGACGATTTAGGCCCGTACAAGGGCGGGCTCCGCTTCCATCCGCAGGTCTCGCTGGATGAGATAACGGCGCTGGCCTTTTGGATGTATCTGAAAACGGCAGTCGTCGACATCCCTTTCGGCGGAGCCAAAGGCGGTATCAAGATCGACTACCAGAACCTCTCCGCCGCCGAGCAGGAACGGCTGACCAAGAAATTCGCCATCATGTTGACCAGTAGCATCGGCGAAGATACCGATATCCCCGCCCCAGACGTCAACACCGGGGCGCGCGAAATGGCCTGGATGCTCGACGCGTGGCGGATGACGAGCGGCAGCTATCACCGGGATATGGTCACCGGCAAACCGCTCGACATGGGCGGCAGCCAGGGGCGAGTCGAGTCAACCGGCCGCGGCTGCATCACTACGCTGGCCCAGGCGGCCGCCGACGCAGGAATCGATCCGGAGGGTGCAACCGCTGCCGTTCAAGGCTTCGGCAAAGTCGGCCGAAACGCCGCCCTGGAACTGGTCCGACGCGGTTGCCGAGTCATCGCCGTTTCCGATATCGACGGCGCCGTATTCTGCCAGGACGGCCTGGACGTGCCGGCACTGGCCGAGCACTCCGACCGGACCGGCAGCGTGGCGGGGTTCCCCGGCGGGCAGGCGATCGAACACGGCGGCGTGCTGACCGCCGAGTGCGATTTCCTCGTCCCGGCCGCACTGGAAGATGCCATCACCGAACAGATCGCACCGGACATCCGGGCGAAAATCATTGCCGAGGGCGCCAACGGACCGACTACACAAGACGCCATGCGCATCCTGCACGATAAAGGTGTGATCGTCGTCCCCGACATCCTGGCCAATGCCGGCGGCGTTATCGTCAGCTACTTCGAATGGGTACAAAACCGCCAGCAGTACTACTGGACCCACGAGCAAGTGATCCAGCGAATGACCAAGAAACTCGTGCAGGCCTACCGCCGGATCGCCGATCGGGCGGGGCAGCGAAACACGTCGTTGCGCCAGGCGGCCTACGAAATCGCGATCGAACGCGTGGTCGGCGCAATGCTGGAACGCGGCGTGCAGTAGGCATAACCTACTCAAACTGTAAATGCTAGCATTCGGGAAAACGTGATATGCCTGGAAAATAGGGGTTCGGGGCTCGGGATTCGGGGCTCTGAAGTTGTATTCAACACACCGAGTCCCTCCCGGCGCGCCGGGACCGAATCCCTAGTGCCTTACTCTACCGTTACGCTCTTGGCCAGGTTCCGCGGCTTGTCGACGTCGCAGCCGCGGGCGATGGCAATGTGATAGGAAAGCAACTGCAAGGGAATGATCGTCACGATCGGCTGGAGGAACTCGTCGACGTGGGGCACCTCAATCACGTCGTCGGCCAACCGGGCCGCCTCCGTGTCGCCCTCGCCGACGATGGCAATCACCGGGCCGCCCCGGGCCTTGATCTCCTCGAGATTGGCCATCACCTTGTCATACACCGGACCCTGCGGCATCAGGAACACGCTGGGCGTGTGCCGGTCGACCAGGGCGATCGGGCCATGCTTCATCTCGGCGGCCGGGTAGCCCTCCGCGTGGATGTAACTGATCTCCTTCAGCTTCAAGGCGCCTTCCAACGCCGTGGGGAAGTTGAACTGCCGGCCCAGGTACAGAAAATTATCGCAATCGGCGTACTTCTGTGCGATCCGTTGCACCTCGTCGTCGGTCTGAAGTGCGCCGTGGGCCTTCTCCGGCAACTGCTCCAATTCCTCGATGATCCTCATGCCGGCGTGAAAACTCAGGTGCCGCAAACGCCCGAAGTACAAGGCCAGCATCGCCAGCACCGTGCACTGCGAGGTGAACGCTTTGGTCGAGGCCACGCCGATTTCGGGCCCGGCCCGCAGGTAGATCCCGCCGTCGGCCTCCTGGGCAATAGTGCTGCCAACCACGTTGTTGATCGCCAAGATGGGATGGCCCTTGCGCTTCATCTCGCGAAGCGCCGCCAGCGTATCGGCCGTCTCGCCGCTTTGGGTGATGCCGAACACCAGGGTGTTGTTATCGACCGGCGGATTGCGGTAGCGCAGCTCGCTGGCGTACTGCACTTCGACCGGGAGCCTGGCCAGGGCTTCGATCTGGTACTCGCCGACCAGCGCCGCGTGCCAGCTCGTGCCGCAGGCGGTCATTATGACCCGCTCGACACTGCGGAGTTGTTGGGGTGTGAGCGTTAGCCCGCCGAACTTGGCCGTGGCCGCGTCGGTGTCCAGCCGGCCCCGCATGGCGTTGCGGATCGTCTCGGGCTGCTCGAAAATCTCTTTGAGCATGTAGTGCTCATATTCGCCCAGGTCTACGTCGCCCGACTCGATGTCCAACACATGGATGCTGTGGTCGATGTGGCCCTGGTCGCGGTGGATCACCCGCAGAGTATCGGCCGTGACCACGGCCAACTCGTTGTCGGCCAGGTAGACGATCTTGTCGGTATAACCGGCCAGTGGCGAGGCATCGCTGGCGACGAAATGCTCGCCCGAGCCGACCCCGACAATCAACGGGCTGCCCCGCCGGGCGGCGATCAGCACGTCCGGCCAGTCGCGAAACAGGATCGCCAGGCCGTATGTGCCTTGCAGTTGAGCCAAGGCGGCTTCCACCGCGTCGACCAGCGGTTTGTACTGGGCGGCCGCCATGTCGTCGACGACCGGCTGCCGGGCGAGGCAACTGTCGATCAGGTGGGCGATTACTTCGGTGTCGGTGGCCGACTGGAACCGGTAGCCTTCGCCGGCCAGCCGCTGCTTGATCGCCTGGAAGTTCTCAATCACGCCGTTATGGACCACGGCCAGGGCCCCGTCGCCGCCGAGATGCGGATGGGCGTTTTCATCAGTGGCCGCACCGTGGGTGGCCCACCGGGTATGGCCGATCCCGATCTGCCCGGCCGCGGGAGAGTCGGCCAATTGGGCCTCTAGCCGCTCGATCCGGCCGGATGTTTTGACCACGACCAGTTGGCCCACCGGGGTGATCGTGGCCACCCCAGAACTGTCGTAGCCGCGGTAC
>JAUWHT010000125.1 GCA_030605745.1 Pirellulales bacterium
GGTCGAAGACAACCGTTTAGCAGCCGCCTGTACGGCGGCCCTTTTTTGATCATCGGCAATGGCCGCCGTACCGGCGGCCGCTAAACGGCTCTGTTGGGGCGGCAGTTTAACTGCCACCCCAACAACGCGCCGGGCAAGCCCGGCGGCTAAACGACCCCCCATGCAGGTGGGGCTGCCGTGCAATTGGGCCACCACTGTAGGGGTTTTCATTGACGGCCTGTTGGGGGCTGATTAAAATAGGTAGTAGGTGTTTGTGTTAAGATGCACCGGGACACAGAAGGAGCAACCAGTCATGACACGTGAAAACCAAGGTCTACAGATCGCGCTGATTGTCTTCGTGATGCTCACGATCATCTTGGGCGTGACCACCTTCATTTTCTTCAGGCAGTACGAAGAGACCGATACGAAGGCCCAAGCCGCCCAAGCAGACGCCAACAAGCACCGAATGGCTGCCAGCACGATCCAGGAAGAGAACAACGAGTTGAAGCGGTTGATCGGCGTTGCCGCCACGAAGAAGCTGGATGAGGTTACCGCACAGTTCAACAAGGACATGCAGCATTACGGGGGCAATTTTCCCGAGGAAAGCCGTTTCTACAGCCCTATGCTTGGCTACCTGTTCAAAACAATCGAGGACAAGAACATCGAGCTGTCCGCAGTGATGGATGATCTCGAGAAGTTCAGAGCCGAATACGAAGTCCGCGAGGCCAGCAAGGATCCGCAGATCAAGAAGTTCGAGGCCGCCGCAACCGAGGCCGGCCAGGAACTGGCCACGGTCCAGTCGAAGGCCAAGAGCGAGCGGGATCGAATCACCGGCGACCAGACCAGAATCAAGACCCGGTACGAAAAAGCTCGTAAAGCGGATGCCGCCGCCCGGGGTGCACTTGAAGAAAAGCTACAACAGACCAGCATCCACGTGCAGAAGCTGGCTCAGCTTAACAAGCAAAAAGCCGACAAGCTGGAGGCCATCAGCAAGGAGACCTTCGACGTGCCCGACGGCGAGATCCGCTGGGTAAACCAGCGCAACGGAACCGTGTGGATCAACTTGGGTCGGGCGGACTCGCTCAGCCGGCAAACCACCTTCAGCGTTTACCCGGCCGACATCAGCAACCTCACCGGGGGCGGCAAGAAGGCCAGCATCGAAGTGACCGAAATCCTCGGCGAGCACCTGGCCGAAGCGCGGGTTGTGGAGGACAAGATTTCCGACCCGATTATGCCCGGCGACAAAATCCATACACCCGTTTGGAGCCCCGGCGAGCAGAAGCGGTTCGCCCTGGCCGGATTCATGGACATCGACGACGACGGCAAGAGCGATCAGCACATCGTCCGCAACCTGATCACCATGAATGGAGGTGTGGTCGATTGCGAGACCGACGCCGGCGGAAAACGGCAAGGAAAGATGACGGTCAATACCCGTTATCTGGTGCTGGGCGAAGCGCCCGATGCCAAAGGCCGATCGGGCGTGATCGCCGGATTCACCCGAATGATCGGCGACGCCAAGCGGCTTGGCATCCAGAAAATCTCGCTTGCCGAATTGCTGAGGAATATGGGCTACAAGCGCGGCACGCGGGTGATCCAGTTTGGGCGGGGTGCGAATCCGAACGATTTCCGGGCCAAGCCGCCCGACGGAGTACCCAAGGTCTCGACCGGCAACGTCAGCGACGCATTCAAGCCGCGACGTCCACCAACCCGCAGGTCATCTGCGTATTGAAAACACGACTATCCACAAAGGCCTTGGGCACTTTTCAACCACTCGGGGCCGGGGTCAATACCCCCATGAGAATCGGCTGAAAGCAGATAACCAAATCATGAAGGTTGACAAACCCGGCCGATTTGGATTATACTCATAAACTATGGATTCGGTAGGAAACCTTTTTTCGCCCTCATTCAAACGGGCAAGAGGAATTGAACCATGTGGATGCGGAACCGGTTCACTAAGCGTATCAAGGCCCGTAGTTCTTCAACCTGGAGCAAGACCGGACGGCCCGCTGGGCTGAGGACGGTGCAGCTTCGCTTCGAGCCGCTAGAAGAGCGGACCCTTTTGTCGGCAGGACCGGTCGACGACCCCCTGGACGAGGTGGGCCAGAGACTAACGATAATCTACGGGGAGTACCAGACGTTCGTCGAAGCCGGTGGCCGGCCGGATGATTTTGTCTCCAGCCGCGATAGGTACTACCACTTCGACGGGGACCGGATTCTGGTCAAGATCCCCGTCATCGGTGATCTTAAGGGGTTGCTGGCTACTCTCGACAATTTCGAGTTCGAGCCGACGGTGGTCGTGGCGGCTCGCAGCCGGGTGTACGGCTACCTGCCGTTGGGAGAACTCGTGGCGATAGCCGCTGCGCGGCAGACGGGCACGATCAACGCGGCTATCGACGAGTATCGCATCCCGGACCCCGGGTCGCCCATAAGCCCGGGCATAGGGTCAGATGGCAGCCTGTACAACGTGGGCGTCGACCTGGTGGATGTGTACGAGGAATACCAAGCCTTTGTCGAAGGCGGCGGAAACCCCGCGGAGTTCGTCTCGGCCAGTTTCCATTTTAAGGGCGACCGGATGCTGGTTGAGGTCCGCGGCCACAACGATTTCCAGAGTCTGCTGAGCACGCTCGACACATTCGGCTTCGAGGCCACCGA
>JAUWHT010000046.1 GCA_030605745.1 Pirellulales bacterium
CGCGCGGTCGAGGAGTTGTTCAACGTGAAGGTAGTGTGTGTAAACACCCAGAACCGCAAAGGAAAACCCCGACGAACCCGATTCCGTTGGGGAAATACCAAGGCCTGGAAAAAAGCGGTCGTCACGTTGGACCCGGAAGACAGGATCGATTTTTTCTAAATGTTTAGCCCCGGCGTCCATGCCGGGAGAGATCGCCGCGTAGACGCGGCGGCTAAACGATAGCTAACCATGGGAATTCGCCGATACAAGCCGACCACGCCGGGTCGTCGCGGGGCCACCGTGAGCGACTTTGCCGAGTTGACGCCGGGCGCCAAGCCGCTCAAGAAGCTGCTTAGGCCCAAGCGCCGGACCGGTGGGCGGAATAACCAGGGAAAGATCACCGCGCGGCATCGCGGCGGCGGACATAAGCGGAGCTATCGCCAGATCGACTTCCGCCGCAGCAAGGATGGTGTGCCTGCGGTGGTCAACTCGATCCAGTACGATCCCAACCGCAGCAGTCGGATCGCGCTGCTACATTACGCGGATGGTGAGAAGCGCTACATCCTGGCCCCGGAGGGGCTGAAGGTGAGCGATCAGGTCCTCAGCGGCGAGGAGGCCCCGGTCGCGGTGGGCAACTGCCTGCCGCTTTCCCGGATTCCGCTGGGGATGGATATCCACAACATCGAGTTGCAGCCTGGCCGCGGCGGCGTGTTGTGCCGCTCGGCCGGCACGCGCGCTACGCTGGCCGCACGTGACGCCGGCTGGGCCCAGATCAGTTTGCCCAGCGGAGAAATCCGCCGCGTTCCGGCCTCATGCCGGGCAACGATCGGGGTGATCGGCAACGCCGACCACATGGGCATCGTGCTGGGTAAAGCGGGCCGAAAACGGTGGATGGGACGCCGGCCGCACGTCCGTGGCACGGCAATGAACCCCGTCGACCACCCCCACGGCGGCGGCGAGGGCCGAACCAAGGGCGGACGACACCCGGTCAGCCCCACCGGAAAACCCACCAAGGGCGGTGCTACCCGCAAGAGACGTAAACCCTCAAACAAGGCCATCGTTCGACGGCGGCGGTCAAAGAGGTATGGATTGTTGAAAATTTAGGGAGCTATCAGTCATAAAGCCGCGACCGGTGGTCGCGCATCGCGGAATCGAAAACTAACAATCTAAGTAATCGCGACCGCCGGTCGCGGCTTTATGACTGAAAGCTGATAACCATGGGAAGATCACTAAAAAAGGGTCCCTTCGTCGATCCGAAGCTTTACGCGAAGGTGGAAAAGCAGAATCAGGCGGGGATCAAAGAGCCAATTAAGACGTGGGCCCGGGCGTGCACGGTGATTCCCGAGTTTGTCGGGCACACGTTTATGGTGCACAACGGGAAAAACCATCTGAAGGTGTTCGTCACCGAGGAGATGGTCGGTCACAAGTTGGGTGAATTCGCGCCGACGCGGACCTTCCGCGGACACGGCGGCAAGGGCAAGAGATAACATGGCTTTCACGGCTGTTCATCGATTCGCGCGGATCAGCCCCCGCAAGGTCCGACCAATCGCGGACATGATTCGGGGAAAGTTCGCCGACGATGCCCTGAACGTTTTGCGGTACCAGCCCCATCGCGGGGCGCGGATGCTGGAGAAAGTGCTCCGTAGTGCGCTGGCCAACGCCGAGGACCGCCGGGCGCCAAACCTTAATCACCTGATCGTGGTTGACGTGCGAGTGGACCCGGGCCCGATGTTCAAGCGGATGCGCCCCCGCGCCCGCGGAATGGCAAACATCATCAAGAAGCGTATGTCACATATTCAGATAGCCCTGGAATAACACTATGGGTCAGAAAGTCAATCCCATCGGGTTCCGCACCGGCGTCATGATCGGATGGAAGAGTCGGTGGTACGCCTCGAAACAGGAGTTTGCCGAACTGCTGGTCGAGGACCATAAGATCCGCAATTTCATCAAGCGCCGGAAGGAGAAGTTCGGCAAGCCGATGTACCCGGCCGTCGCCAAGGTCGAAATCGAGCGGACCCGCGACGAAGTCAAGGTAATCCTGTATTCGGCTCGGCCAGGCGTGCTGATCGGGCGGAAAGGGGAGCGGGTAGAGGAATTGCAGAAGGAGTTGCAGGAGAAGACGGGCCGGCGAATCAACATCAAGATTGAAGAAGTCAACCGGCCGGAAATCGTTGCCCAGCTTGTGGCCGAGGATATTGCCGAGCAGTTGAGCAAGCGGTCGGGGTTCCGGCGGACGATGAAGCGGGCGATGGAACAAACCATGGAAGCCGGGGCCAAAGGAATCAAAATCCAACTGGCAGGCCGGCTGGGGGGATCGGAGATGGCCCGACGCGAGAAGCAGATCTCCGGCTCCATCCCGCTGAGCACCTTACGGGCCAAGATAGACTACGGCTTCACCGAAGCCAAAATCGCCCAGGGCCACATCGGCGTGCAGGTGTGGATCAATCAGGGCATGTATAGCGAGGAAGACGTCGATGGCGCTGATGCCAAAACGAGTCAAGCACCGAAAAAGCCAAAGAGGACGTATAAAAGGTAACGCCTCTCGGGGCAACCGGGTCGTCTTTGGCGATTTCGGGTTGCAGGCCGTCCAAGGCGGCTGGATCGGTGCAGCGACAATTGAAGCCGGGCGGATCGCGGCGCAGCAGTACCTGCGCACTGAGGGCCGGCTGTATATCCGGATATTCCCACATAAATCAATTACCTCGATTCCCTTGGAAACCCGTATGGGAAAGGGAAAAGGAGAACCCGACTATTGGGCGGCGGTGGTTAAGCCGGGCACTGTGCTGTACGAGATCAGCGGCACTAGCGAAGAGGTCGCCCGATTGTGCCTCACCCGACTGGCCCACAAAATGCCCGTGCGAGTACGATTCCTGCGAAGACGAGCAATGTAGGCTATTAGGCTGTTAGGCTGTTAGGAATGAAGATGGGGTTGAACGATGTGTGAGAACTCCAAGCTGAAAGCGTTTTGGTTGGTCGATAAGTTGACCGTTATTATTACCTCCATACTAATCCGTTCCCTACGAACGAAAACCTAACAGCCTAATAGCCTAACAGCCCAGGGGAATGAACCATGACCAAGGCGGCCGAACTTCGTGAGATGAGCGACGAGCAGTTGACCGTGACGCTCAAGGAGACGACCGACAACTTCTTCCGGCTGCGCCTCCAGGCCCAAACCGAACGGCTGGATGCACCCAGCGAACTGCGCAAGAACCGCCAACTGATCGCGCGGATCAAAACGATCCAGAACGAGCGGAAGCGAGCGGCGGCCGCCAAGGATCAATCGACCTCTGACTGAAGAACATCACTATGCCCAAGAGAGTTGCAATCGGCGTCGTGACCAGCGACAAGACGGCTAAGACCCGCCGGGTCGAAATCTCCCGGCTGGTCAAGCATCCGGTGTACGGGAAGTACCTTCGTCGGAAGACCGTCTGTTACGTCCATGACGAGAATGACGAGTCGCACAGCGGCGACACCGTGGAGATTGTCGAGTGTCGCCCGATGTCGAAGATGAAGTGTTGGGAGTTGGTTCGGGTGGTGGAAAAGGGCCGACTGATCGACGTGGCGGCAATGCGAGCAGCGGCGAAAGCCGAAGAAACCGAAGACTGAACCTCATACACCACGGAGTCACGGAGGACACGGAGAAGATTATGGGAAAGATTTTTCTTCAGTATAAAACAACAAGTTGTTGCAACAACTAGACTTAAACTCCGTGTTCTCCGTGTCTCTGTGGTGACTATAGCGTTGCGGTATTAGCCATGATCCAGATGCAAACTCGGCTTAGCGTGGCCGACAATACCGGGGCCAAAGAACTGATGTGCATCAAGGTGCTTGGTGGAACCCGCCGGCGCAGCGCGAGGGTGGGCGATATCATCGTCTGTAGCGTCAAAAGCGTGATTCCCGGGAGCGATTTCAAGAAGGGCGCCGTGGTCCGCGCGGTCATCGTCCGCTGCAAGCAACCCACCCGACGCGAAGATGGCAGCTACGTCCGTTTCGACACTAATGCCGCGGTGATCATCGACAACGAGAAGAACCCACGGGGCACCCGCATCTTCGGCGCCGTAGCCCGGGAACTACGCGAACGGAATTTCATGAAAATCGTCAGCCTCGCCAGCGAGGTCGTCTGATGTTGATCCGAGTAGACGATACCGTGGAAGTCACTGCCGGGGATGACCGCGGTACGCGCGGCAAGGTGCTGCGGGTAGACCGCAGGTCGGGAAAACTGGTCGTGGAGCACGTGAACCGGGTGTACAAGCACGTCCGGCGGAGCCAGAAGAACCCGCAAGGCGGCCGGCTCTCGATGGAAATGCCGATCTCGGCGTCCAACGTCCTGTTAGTCTGCGAGGCCTGTGGCGCTGCGACCCGCCTTGGAGCCCGCTTCTTGGACGACGGTAGCAAGGAACGCTTTTGCAAGAAATGCGGCGCCGGGAACAGCCAAGTCGCGCCCCCAAAGGCCCAACACGCTCGGAAATAGACCTGATACCATAATGACGCCGCGACTACTGGAAAAATACGAAACAGAGATCCTGCCGGCCCTGGCCAAGCAGTTTGGCCGGACCAACCGGCTGTCGCTGCCGCGGCTGGAAAAGATCATGGTCAACATGGGTGTCGGCAGTGCGATCGGCGAGAAGAAATACCTCGACGAAGCCACCGATGCGCTTAGGATGCTCTCCGGCCAGAAACCGCTCGTCACCGCCGGTCGCAAGTCGATCGCCGGGTTCCGGCTTCGCGAGGGAATGGCCATCGGCTGTAAGGTCACGCTGCGCGGCAAGCGAATGTACGAATTCCTGGACCGGCTGGTCTCCTTGGCGCTGCCCCGGGTACGTGACTTCCGGGGCTTGAGCCCGAACGCATTCGACGGGCACGGTAACTACAGCCTGGGTCTGACTGAACAATTGGTTTTCCCCGAGTTGAATCCGGACAAATACTCGCGTGCCCAGGGAATGAACGTCACCATGGTCACCAGCACCGATCGCGACGAGGAAGCCCGCGAATTGCTGCGGCAACTGGGTATGCCGCTGCGTACAACATAAACAGGACCAAACCGTATGGCAAGTAAGTCAAAAATCGCCAAGGCGCTGCGCACGCCGAAGTTCAGCACTCGCGGCGAGCGGCGGTGCAAGATCTGCGGACGGCCGCGGAGTGTGTATCGGAAATTCGGAATCTGCCGCATCTGCTTCCGTAATCTCGCAGATGAAGGACTTATTCCCGGCGTCAAAAAGGCAAGTTGGTAAAGGAACACTAAACATCATGATGACCGACCCGATTGCCGATATGTTGACACGCATCCGAAACGCGGTGCGCGTCGAACGACCACACGTGGACATGCCGCTGTCGAAGGTCAAACGCGGCCTGGCGGAAGTGCTCAAGCGTGAGGGCTACATTTGGGATTGGGAAGAAATAGAAGGCCGGCCGGCCAACCTGCTCCGCGTGCACCTGAAATACGGCCCCAACGGGGAACGAGTGGTCCGCCATATTCGCCGGGTCAGCAAGCCCGGTCGCCGCGTTTACAGCGCTGCCGCCGCAATGAAACCCGTGCTCGGCGGCCTGGGAATCTGTATCATAAGCACCAGCCGAGGCGTGATCAGCGACCGTGAAGCAAGACAACGAAAACTCGGTGGTGAAGTGCTGTGTGAGGTTTGGTAGGGATTAGGGATTAGGAATTAGGGATTAGAGATGTCGCGGATCGGAAACAAACCGGTGCAGGTCCCTGACGGGGTAAAGGCCCAACTGGCCGACAACCGCGTCACCGTCGAAGGTCCCTTGGGAAAACTCCAGTGGGAATATCGCCCGGAAATCAGCGCGGCCTATGACCAGTCGAGCAAATCGATTAAGGTTTCCCGAAACGACGATCAGCGCCAAAGCCGGGCCTTGCACGGGTTGACTCGGGCACTGATCCAAAACATGGTCGTCGGCGTGACCGCCGGCTACGAGAAACGACTGGAAATCCACGGCGTGGGGTACCTGGCCGCCGTCCAGGCCGGGCAACTGGAATTGCGCGTGGGACTTGCCAACGAACTGAAAGTGCCCATCCCCAAAGGATTGGAAGTAACCTGCCCGGACCAGCAACACATATTGATTAAAGGTATCGACAAGCAACTGGTCGGCCAGTTCGCCGCCGAAGTCCGCGCCCTGCGCAAGCCCGAACCCTACAAAGGCAAAGGCATCCGCTACTACGGCGAGCAGGTCCGCCGCAAGCAAGGCAAGGCAATGGTAAAGTGACGAGGTAGGCAGTAGGCGGTGAGGGGGTGGCAATTTATTGCCACCTGAACACGAGTGTGTACGATAGTCTCGATTGAGTGAAACGATGAAGCGCGAAAAGCAAATCGGTCGACAGCGCCGGCGGCGACGCTCCCGCGTGCGCAACCGAATCAAGCGCGACTCGAACAGGCCCCGACTGAGCGTGTTCCGCAGCCACAAACACGTTTATGCCCAAATCATCGACGACCAGATGGGCCGCACACTGGTGGCCGCCAGCACGCTCGATAACGGATTGCACGGCGAGTTGTCCTATGGCGGAAACAGGGCCGCTGCCGCTGCGGTTGGAAAAGCGATTGCCCAGCGTGCCCTCGAGGCCGGCATCAAGCAGGTCGCCTTCGACCGCCGCGAGTACAAGTACCACGGCCGCGTGGCCGCCCTGGCCGACGCCGCCCGTGAAGCCGGATTGAGACTATGAGAAAGGTAGACAGTAGGCAGTATGACTTCGTTGGGGTGGCAGTTGAACTGCCACCCCCTTTTGACTCGGTACTATCGGGGCAGTAGTACAACTGCTGCCCCAACAGAGACCCCTAGCCACTAACCTCTAACCCCTAGCCCCTAACTATGCCTAGCGAAACGACACAAGGTGAACTGATCGACAAGGTGGTGAAGATCCGCCGCTGCGCTGCGGTGGTCAAGGGCGGCCGGCGATTCAGTTTTGCGGCCCTGGTGGTCGTCGGCGACGGCCAGGGCAAGGTCGGCTTCGGTTACGGCAAGGCCAACGAGGTCCCGCCCGCCGTTGAGAAGGCGGTCAAGGACGGCTCCAGAAACATGGCCCCCATCCCCCTGAAAGGCAACACCATTACCCACATCGTAAAGGGGCAGTACGGGGCGGCCAGGGTAATACTGGTGCCGGCCAGCCCGGGGACTGGCGTGATCGCCGGCGCCGCTGTCCGCGCCGTATGCGAAGTCTGCGGGATCCGCGACATACTGAGCAAGAGCTTCGGTACCAACAACCCGCTGAATCTGGTAAAAGCCACCATCGGCGCACTAAAGCAACTCCGCTCGCAGAGCGAAGTCGAGCGGCTGCGGGGAGTATCGCTGTCATGAATCTCAACGACGTCCACCATGAGATCAAGAAATACAAGCGTCGCAAGCGCATCGGTCGCGGAACCGGGTCCGGTCGCGGCAAGACCTGCGGCCGTGGCCACAAAGGGCAACGCTCCCGCGCCGGGTACTCCGTCCATCCGACGTTCGAAGGCGGACAAATGCCGCTGGTTCGGCGGGTCCCCAAGCGGGGCTTC